>JAYSTR010000019.1:0-15430 GCA_043719555.1 Bacteroidota bacterium
GCAGAGTTATTAAAGAACATACCAACCTTATAGGATTAAATAATCCTTTTTATACTTGGTATGGCGCTCCACACGTTCCTTATAACGGAACAACTGCAACGAAAATTGCTTATATGGATACAACGATAAAATTTGTGACTGATTTTTTAATTAGCAATCTTGGTTGCCCCAATGCCCCAACATTATTACCTAATGTCCCATTTGGAACTGCGACTCTATTTACCTACACAGTATGTAGCACAAATATTCAACAATCATTTTGTACTACAACAAATATAAATGAAAATAAAAATGGCTTAATGCAATTAGCTTATCCTAACCCATCAAATGAATCAATAAAGATCACTTTCTTTTCTGTAAGCGCTTCACATTTAGTTGAGTTAACAGATGTTACAGGTCAATTAATTTTTAGCGAAAGAACAACATTTCATGAATATAATATTTCAAAAAATAACTTAGCAGAAGGTATATACTTTTTAAAAGTTACAACTGATACTGGACAAACATCATCACAAAAAATAGTTTTCAATTAAAATTTGATTCAAGCAATAAACAAAAAAAAGGGGTGATTGTTATAATAACAATCACCCCTTTTTTTATAGAAATAATTTATGCGTCAACCTTTTGTTTTTCGATAATTGTTTTAGCAGATTCTAACATTTTTTGAATGCCTTCTTTGCCAATTGGTTCGCCTTGTGCGTTGATAACATCCTCAAATACGTATGTAACGCCTGATGCTTTTTGAATAGTATAAAAATGAAACTCTGGCTTATTAATTTCACTTTCCCACATTATCGTTGTTGGTTCTTCGGTTAAAAATGATTTAAATACATTAACGTCGTTTGATTTAACGTCGCTTTTCTTTAATTCAACATCACCTGCATCTTCTGTAATAGATAAGTGAAAGTTTTTGCCAACTTTAATTTCTAATGCACCCCAGCTTTGTTCTACTATTTCCAATTTAGCTGTTGTAGTATCTGGAACAAAAATTGAAAATTGTTTTCCGTATTTGCTTAAGTCTAATGTTACCATTCCCACAGGAACTTGAACATCTTCTTTTGCTTCTTTATTTCCGCAAGACGAAATAAAGATTGTAGAAATTAAAATTGTAATAGTTGTAAATAATTTATTCATGGCTCTAAGTTTAGTTGAACAAATATAATGTTATCAGGCATTTTACAAAAATAAAAATGCCACTATTTACTAGTGGCATTTCAATAAATAAAAAACCCCGCTAATGCGGGGCTTTTATTACTTTTTCTTAGCTGCTGCTTTTTTTGGAGCTGCTTTTTTTACTGCTTTTTTAGGAGCTGCTTTTTTAGTTGTTGCCATGGTTTTTTGTTTTTGAATTTTTGTTACTACGAAGTAAATAAAATTATTAACGCTAACTAATTTTCAGCGTGTTATTTTATTAACATAAAAATGTTGAAATTGTTAATAGCAAAAAATGATTTTCAAAATAAAAAATACAACTTGATTAATTTTTAAAATAAAAAATAATCAATACTCTGTGTGATGCTTATTTACTAGTGTTTCAACGCATGGTAAATTTTACGCGAAACTAAAATAAAAAAAACATGATAACTAAAAATGAAATATTCAATAATAACTATTTAAAAAAATAAATAAATTATTTTTTATTTCACGATCCATTCACTTTCAATTTCCCAACCCGAAAGTAATTTTATAGAATTTGGGTTAATGAAAATATTTTCTGGTTGTTGTTTCAAATAAAAATTACCCGTGTCGAAACGCTTATTTTTATTGGCATCTTCAGCTACTCTCACAAAATAATTCCCTGGCAATAAATTTTTATAAGTCAAAATTGTTTCCGAAGTAGAGGATAATGATAATTCAATTAATGATTCTTTTATGATAGCATCTTTATCATTTAATAATTGAATGATATAATTTGTTTTGGAAGGTAACTGTAATTTCAAATTTAACTGAGCGTAATCTTCAATACTTGTTGTTTTAAATTTATAGGTAGTAGAATCGTTTATTCGCCCATCAGTATTCACAAAGACGCCTTTTTCTATAACTAACGAATAACTTGTTTCTTGTTTTAATGAAGCATCAATATAAAATAATGTTGGGTTTTGTTTATCAAATACTATTGAAAATGGAATATTAGCTTTTAATGTATCGTCTGTTGCCTTTAAAGAAATTTTAGTTGCCTTATACTCATTTATAGTAACAGGAAAGTTTGAATTAAACATTGGTAATTGATAATATGGTAATACGCCATTGCAGTTAGATATAAACTGATACTTTAACGTATGAGCTTCAATCTGTTTTTTAACTTGTGCCTGATTAGCAGTTTTTACAACAACTGTATCTGTTATATTGTTTTGATGATGAACTAATGTACGCAAAGTATCATACTCATTAGTATAATAAATAGTAAGGGTATCATCATCAAACTTAGATATATCTTGCGATTTCCCGTTTGCTAGTAAATTATCTATATCTAGTTGTGGCTTATTATATATAATAGATACTTTTCCATACTCAGGCGACCAAGATTTTTTAATAAAATTCTTCCCAGGCAATTCTTTAAATAAACTCATAGAAGATTTTACAGAATCATTCGGATTGATTGCTAGCGAACTAAATGCTATTTCCTCAGATGATCCATCATAAACTGAATTTTTATTTTCATCCTTAATGGCAATTAGTTTAAATGATTTATTTGGTAAATAATTAAATTTAAAATGTCCGTTTGAATTTGTTTTTGTTTGATAGGCCGGTTTTTCAGAAAAAACAACACTATCACTTAAAAGAGAATCATATAAGCCAACTAAAATATTAGCGCTTGGTTTTTTGTTAGTATAATTAAAAATGTCTCCCTCTAATTTTAAACTATCAATTAATGCTCCTGTACTAAAAACGTACATAAAATCTTCTATGGCATTTGATTCGTGTAAATCAATAATAGAATTGCCAAATGATAATTTATATGTTGTATTTGGCAATAGTGCTTCAGCAAATTTTATTCTTAATTTTTTGCCATCTGCCTCAATTTCCGGTTGCGCTTTGGTTTGAGGTGTAATAATAAATTGATTAGCTAAATCTTTCACGCCTATAAATTCATCAAAAGAAATCACTATTTCAGATTGCGAAAAATTAGTGCTTGCATTTTCAGGTTCAAACTTTAATGCTTTCGGTGGCTCAACATCTTTTGCGCCTCCTGTTAATGGCGCTATTTGTGCACATTGCACACTCATCAAAACAACACAAATATATAATAGAATTTTTTGCAATTTTTTTCTTACAAAGAAAGTGTTTTTTTTATAAACGGATAACAAAATTAATTTTTATCAGAACCCAAAAATTTATTAAATCTATTGGAATCAACTTCAGAATGCATGGGTTTTCCTAACTTAATTAATTCATAAAACTGATTTGCGAAATACGGAGCAAGCATCACAGCCTTTGTTCCAAAACCATTAAACACAAAACAATTTTTATATAAAGGATGATTTCCAATCACGGGCCTTCTATCAATTACTGCTGGCCTTACTCCTGCTTCATGTTTTATGATTGTATACGGAACATCTAATATTGTTTGTAATTTAGATTCTAAATCGAATTTTTTTTCATTTGTGGGCATATCATTTAACTGTAGCCACTCGTAAGTTGCTCCAACTTTAAATTGATGATCTCCTAGCGGTAAAATAAAAATTCCTTTATTTAAAATATCATCAGTTAACTTTAAATCTTTACACTCTATAGTTAAAATTTCGCCTTTAGCAGGCTTTAAGTGTATATACTTAAATAATGGATTACCAGAAATCAAATAACCTTCGCAAAAAATAATCTGTTTTGCTTCTATAGATTTATACGTGATTTTATCTTCTGTAATAATTAGTTGTTCGTGTTCAAGTTTTTCTTCTAAAAAAGCACTGTGTTCTTTCAAATAATTTTTCGTTTCGTTCAAAAACACTGTTAAATCAATATTTCCAGCGGATAAAACTTTAGAATAAGTATCAATACTATTATTTACTGAAATTTTTAAATTTTCATAAATTGATTTGTCTAAAAACAGATTTTCGTACTGTGCTTTTTTTAGCCATAATTGTTGTTCTTGAATTTCTGTAAAAGGTTTGATAATATGTCTATGAAATACAAACGAACTATGGCGTTTATTCTCAAAATTCAAATAAAATCTCTCCAGTTCAGGGACAACATCATCTGCCAACCAACTTTTAACTAACCGTTTAAATACAACTGGATTCCAAATTCCTGCTGCAATTTTTGAACTAAGGGATAAATCTGGTTTATCGATAACGCAAACGGTATAACCTTTTTCAATTAATGTAATAGCCATTACTGAACCAGCTATTCCTTGACCAACAATTAAAAAATCAAACATTAATTTTTATAGGGTTTCTTAATATTTTGCGAACCATATTTTATGCCTCGATAAGCACTAGAGAAATAAGCTATTAATTTCACACCATAAACCATCTGAACTTTATTATAATCGGCAAAAACCTGTGCACCTAATCCTATATCATATTTAAATTTTATAACACCTTCCAAACAAGCATAAGCACCAAGTTCCTTATAAGTTGTTCCTAAATTATAACGAGATGAATCTGCTAAAGGTCTTTTAAATACTGAATATGACGGGCCTATCGATGCAGACAAATTATAACCAGTTGTTTCTTTTCGATACAAATAAGCGCCATGAAAATTAATGTTATTTTGATTCGTTAATTGAACACCACTCATAAATGCACCTAATCTAAAATAAGTTTTTTCTAAATGAAAACTATAATCAACGCCTATGTTTCTTTGATCTGCAACCCAACGTGTACTATACCCTGCCCCAACCCCAACACTTATCCAATTATTATAAACTCTGTATCGTTTACCATCGAATTCTATTTCTTTTTTTGCATTATATGGTAAAGTATCTTTTTGCGCAAAAGATAATAATGTATTAAAAAACAATATAAAAAAAAGTATATACTTCACGTTCACGAAGATATAAAACTATTTTATTTTTTTGTAAATTTTAATATTACCTAGCCATTACCCATGAGTTAGGGTATTGATTTTTAATAGAAGACAGTAAAGCTGTAGCTTCTTCCATAGTAGAAAAACCGCCGCAACTTACCACGTGCAATCCTTTAGCATTTAATCCGCTAATTCCTGCATCAATATGATTTGAAACTAAATCTTTTACTAATTTATGTGCATTAGCCTCAACACCAAAACAACCAACTACTACCTGAAAATTACCATCAAATGATGTGTGTTTTTTTGCAACAGGTGAGCTATTTTCTAATAAAGTAGGTTTTACTATATCATTAATTGTAGCAACCAATATATTACCATCATTACTTAATTTAAATGAGGCATTGCCATTATTATCTAACTGTAAAGGCTCTATCTCATTAAATTTAAGAGCTGTAATAGGTGTATTATAATTTGTAATTGGAATATATGTTTTTTCGGGAGTGTAAAACGGATTAACTGACGATTCTAATAAAGGCTTAACGGGTTTTGTAGAAGCTGCAAATAACAATAGTGCTAACGTTAATGGAACTCCAACTGCTAATGCAGCTATTTTACGGTACGAACGTTTTTGTGCAACAGGTTGTTCAACAACAACTTTTCTATCTTCAAAAACTGGTTTAAAAATAGCTTGCTCTGGCTCTAAACGTAACTCCTTCGCTGTGATAGGCTCAAAACCAAACGATTCTAATAAAAAATTCACATTCGATTTTGCTTCAAAACGTAATGTGTTATCAGTATCAGTATATAATAAGCCTATATTTTGCAACTCAAAGCGTTTTTTTACAGATAATAATGATTGTATATAATCCTTATAATCAGCCAAAGTTTGTGTTGCCTGCTCAAAAGTAAAGCTAGATTTTTCCATCAAAGCAGTCGCTAATAAGCCATCATTGTGCATTAAATTTTTATTAAAAATGATCAGCTTTGTCTGAGGATACAATACATCATTACCTTTACTAAAACTAGCATTGGTATGGCGAGCAACAAATCCACCAAAATTTGGCACAATTACACAATCGTTCTTATATAAAAGCTCGCTTATTAAATTGGTTATTTGTTGGTAGTGTATCATTTTAGGGAGTCTAAAGTACAGTTTTTTAACATTATAAGGTCAATAAATTTACAAAAAAATTGTTTTAATTATAAATCACTAGCAATCAAATAATTAACAAATTAAGGTATTTATTAAAGATTATTTTACCTTTGCGAGCTATGTTAAAAACACGTTTCTATATAATAGTATGTCTGCTTTTTAGTGTTATTTATAATACTAACGTTTTTGGGCAAAAAACAACTTTAACTACTAAAGAAATTGTTCATAAAATGGTGAAGTCCATTGATGAATTAGAACGTATTAAATACAGTTTAAAAATTACCGAACGTGGCAAAAAAGGATATAACCATTATGAATCATCGGTTAAATTAAACCGTCATCCTCGTAAAATTTATTTGTATATAAAAGGCATAGAATTGTTGTGGGTAGATGGATGGAATAAAAACAAAGCATACGTAAAACCAAATTTTTTTCCTTATGTAAATTTAAGTTTAGATCCTTTAGGTTTTTTAATGCGTCAAGATCAACATCATACGATTAATGAAATGGGCTTTGATTATTTTGGAAGCGTGATCAACTATATTTCTAAAAAGGTGGATGCAAATTTTGATGAAATTTTTAAGCAAGAAGCTGATGAACATTACAATAACAGACCGTGTTACAAAATTATTATAGCAAATAAACACTTTGGTTACGAAAACTATACTGTTGCAGACCACGAAAGTATTACAAGCATTGCGCGTAAACTTCACATTAGTGAATATATGATATTGGAAGTAAATCCAAAGTTAAACGATTACTTTGATATCCTTAAAAAAGGACAAGTTTTAAAAGTACCCACAGATTATGCAAAAGACGTAACTTTGTATATTGATAAATTATATTTTTTACCAATTGGTGTAAAAATATTAGACGACAAAGGACTTTATGAGCAATATGATTATCACTATTTGCAAGTAAATCCTAAAATTGAAGAGGCGGAGTTCACTAAAACATTTAAAGGCTATCATTTTTAATAGCAAATTACACAGATAACAATACAATGGGCGCTATAATTATTACAAAAAATACAGATTTAATGCAACGGGTAATTGATGAAATTAAAACCTGTTTTGATCCTGAAATACCTGTTGATATTTGGGAATTAGGATTAATTTATGAATTAGATTTGAATGATGATTGTGAATTAAAAATAACTATGACCTTAACATCACCAAACTGTCCTGTAGCCGAAACATTACCTGCCGAAGTAGAAAATAAATTGAAACTAGTACAAGGTGTTACGTCTGCCGAATTAAAGTTAACCTTTGAGCCAAGCTGGACAAAAGATATGATGAGCGAAGTAGCTCAATTGGAACTAGGTTTTATGTAATTAATACTATGGACGAAATAATAAATAAAGTTGCTAATAGTGGTTTAATATCTATTGATTTAGAAGAATTCTATCCAAAAGGCGAACGTGTTTTATTTGACATAAAACCATTATTATTTCACGAATTAATTTTAAAAGAAAAAGATTTCAGGGAATTTATTAAGCAACATAACTGGAGCAACTATCAAAATAAATTTGTTGCTATTACTTGTTCCAATGATTCAGTAGTTCCAACTTGGGCATATATGTTACTTAGCATTGCTTTACAACCCTACGCGAAAAAAATAGTATTTGGATCTTTAGATACTCTGGAAGCTATTTTATTTAATGACGTGTTATCGCAATTGGATTATGAAACCTATAAAAATCAACGCATCGTTATTAAAGGTTGTAGTAATTTGCCAGTAACAACACACGCCTACACAGCTTTGGTTGCTGCTCTTACTCCTATTGCCAAATCTATTATGTTTGGCGAACCTTGCAGTACTGTTCCTTTATATAAAGCAAAAATTTCATCATAATATTAAGTGAAATTTAATCTACATTATATCATCTGTTTGTTTTTTTTAAACGCTTTGCTTGTAGCACAAGATGATGGGGGTGGATTGCATCACAGTAAAAGCAACCCTATGTACAAAACACGCATTGGTATTTCGCCCGTCATTGCATTGTATACAAACAACAAACATCATACGTCAAAATCTCAACAAAAAATGGCGTTTAATATTTCTGTGAAAGAAGAAATACGCATCAACAAAAAATCAACCTCCTTTTTATTAATTGGTGCCGAATACACTTATCACGGATTAAATTTTAATTCCTATTATTTTTATGATGATAGTTTAAAATTATATAACGGTAACATGACAGCAAAATATGGTTTACAACTACATGAGTTAAATATTCCTATCCAAATAAAACAATCGTTTCAGCGCGAAACAAACGCTTTGGTTTCTGCCTACGTATATGCAGGTTATTGCTACCGAATAATTACAAACGCAAATTTACAAGTAACCAATAACGGGCAAGAAACATACAATCATTCAGAAAAAATAAAATTTAAAAATCCTATTTTTAATAGTAACGACAATTCCTTTTTATGTTTTGCAGGTGGCGTACAAAAAAACACGATGAAGCGTCACAATGCAGTTTATGCCGAATTACAATTTAGATATGCCTTATCACCTTTTTACTTTAATAAAAGTTTTGCACCAACAAGCATCTCTATTAATTCGCATTTTTTAATGTTAACTGTAGGTTTTAAAATTTAATTATATATGAATTTAAAATTACATAAACCTTCAACAGCCATCAAAGGTACTATTCATTTACCTGGCTCAAAAAGTATTAGTAATCGTGTGTTGGTTATACAGGCGCTATCGGGTTTATCGTTTGATATACAAAACATTTCAAACTCAGATGACACCAAACATTTACAACAAGCTTTTCATATAATAAAAGATAACACCTCGTCAATTATTGATATCGGTCACGCAGGAACTGATATGCGATTTTTAACAGCTGTTCTATCTAACATGAATAAAGAGGTGTTATTAACCGGCTCTGAGCGGATGCAACAACGCCCTATAAAAGAGTTAGTTGATTCTCTAGTAGCACTAGGAGCAACAATTTCTTATCAGGATAAAGAAGGTTATCCACCTTTAGTAATTAAAGGAAAAACCATTGCGGGAGGAAAAGTAAAAATAAATGGCAACGTTAGTAGCCAATACATTAGCGCTTTACTTTTGGTAGCACCTTATTTTACAAATGGCCTTGAGCTTGTTATCGAAAAACAAATTGTATCAAAACCGTATATTGATATGACTGTTTCCTTAATGAAAGAATTTGGAGCCGAAGTATATTGGCAACAAAATAGTATTATCGTAAAACCAATTCCATATTCGTATTCAAAGCAAACGTATTATGTAGAAAGCGATTGGAGTGCGGCATCATATTATTACAGTCTTATTGCGCTTTCTCCTATTTATACTAAATTAACTCTGAAAGGATTATTTAGTGCAAGTACACAAGCCGATAGTGCCTGTACTGAAATATACAAAGCTTTTGGTGTAGAAACTACGTTTGAAGAAAACGAATTAACCATTACCAAAACTAAATTAGATATTGATAATAATTTTGAATTTAATTTTATCAATTGTCCTGACATTGCACAAACCGTAGCTTGTACCTGTGTTGGACTCAAAATATCTTATACCTTAAATGGTTTAGAAACATTAACCATAAAAGAAACGGATCGTATTCTTGCCCTAAAAAACGAATTAATTAAATTTGGCTGTGCGGCCGATGTGACGCTTAATTCCATTAAACATCAGTTTACAAAAAACGAATTAACCTCCACACAATTTTACATAGCCACTTATAATGATCATCGTATGGCAATGGCATTTGCGCCTTTATGCTTAGCCTATGATAATGTCATTATCGAAGATGTTGAAGTCATCTCAAAATCGTATCCTGAGTTTTGGAATGACTTAAAAAAAATAGGTCTATTTTTAAAATCATTATGACGACGGTAGATTATATCAGTAGCGTTGGTGTATCCTTAATACTACTGGCTTTCTTGCTCACTACCTTAAATTATTTATCCGATAAAAGTAAAATTTACTTTGTTTTAAATATGGTTGGAGCAGCTTTTGCTTGCTATGGCAGTTATTTACTAAACTCTGTTCCGTTTATCGTTTTAGAAGGAACCTGGTGTTTAGTAGCTATTATTGGTTTGATGAAGAATTGGAAATAAGCTCACAATTTTTTTATCAATTTTCTTTGTTTAAAACTCTGTTTTTACTTTTTCAATTATTCATTTCAAAAGCCTTGTTAATTAATTATCTTTATGTATAACACTTTTTTGTGTGTTACATAAAATTATGGCAAAATCTAAAAAACAACCCAAACGATATTTATTTGAAGAAGTGTTATCGTTTTTAAAACATAATAGCGACAAAGCTTTTAATTACAAGCAAGTTGCAGCGGCTATGGAAGTTGAAAGCGAAAGCGAGCGATTTTCGTTACTGGAAACGTTAGAAGAATTAAAAGTTCAAGGCTTCGTTCTAGAAAAGGAAATAGGTAAATATCAAATTAAAGATGTTAAATCCTTCGTAACAGGCACTATCGATTTCACTTCGCAAGGTACGGCTTATGTAATCATATCGGCTGATGAACCTGATGTATTTATTCCGTTTCGCAAAAGCAGAGATGCGATGCATGGCGATTTAGTTAAAGTGAATTTATTTAATCAAGGTGGTAGAGGCAGAAGTAAACCCGAAGGTGAAGTGATTGAAGTTATTAAACGTGCAAAAACAAAATTTGTTGGTACGATACAAATCAATCCTAAGTTTGCTTTTGTAGTACCTGATTACGCAAAATTACATGCCGATTTTTTTATTAATTTAAAAGACATTGGTGGTGCAACAAACGGACAAAAAGTATTAGTTGAATTTACACATTGGGATAAAAATTCAGTGAATCCAAATGCGAAAGTTATTGAAGTGTTTGGTAATCCAGGTGAGCACGAAACCGAAATACACGCTATTATGGCGCAGTTTGGTTTACCTATGGATTTTAAACCCGAAGTAGAAGCTGCTGCAAAAAAATTAGCCACTGATATTACTCCCGAAGAAATTGCTAAGCGTAGAGATTTTAGAAAAATTACCACGTTTACAATTGACCCCGTTGATGCCAAAGATTTTGATGATGCCTTATCCATTCAAAAATTAGATAATGGTAACTGGGAAATTGGCGTACATATTGCCGATGTTTCTCATTATTTAAAACCACATACTATTTTAGATGATGAGGCCGTAAGCCGTGCAACCTCTGTGTATTTAGTGGATAGATGTGTGCCGATGTTACCCGAAGTGCTAAGTAATTTTGCGTGCTCTCTTCGTCCTCACGAAGAAAAATATTGTTTCAGTGCGGTGTTTGAATTAGATGATACCGCACAAATACATAACCAATGGTTTGGTAAAACAGTTATTTATAGTGATAGACGTTTCTCTTACGAAGAAGTTCAAACCATTATAGAAACTGAAGCAGGCGATTATAAAGAAGAAATTTTTGTTTTAGATAGACTAGCTAAAACATTGCGTGCTGAGCGTACTTCTAAGGGCTCTATCTTTTTTGATAAAGCCGAAGTTAAATTTAATTTAGATGAACACGGTGCGCCAACGGGGGTTTATTTTAAAACTCAAAAAGACGCTCATAAGTTAATTGAAGACTTTATGTTACTTGCTAACCGTAAGGTTGCAGAGTTTTTAGGCAAAGGCAAAAAAGCAACTACAGAAGATGATGCAAAACATAAAGCCTCTAAAAACAAAAAAGAGAAAGAGGCTGATGGTGTGGTTTATCGTATACACGATGTACCTAAAGACGACAAATTAATTGAGTTAAATACGTTTGTATCGCGCTTTGGATATTCGGTTGCTGTTGGTAATAAAACAAAAACGGCACAATCCATCAATAAATTATTACATGATGTAAAAGATAAAAAAGAGCAAAGTATGATAGAGTTGTTGGCTGTACGTAGTATGCCCAAAGCTATTTATACAACTAAAAATTCAGGTCACTATGGTTTGGGTTTCGAATACTATACTCATTTTACGTCGCCTATCCGTCGTTATCCTGATGTAATGGTGCATCGTTTATTAGAAGCTAAATTAAATCACGCTCACTATTTAAATGCAAGTGATTTAGAATTGTTATGTAAACATTCTTCCGAAATGGAAAAATTAGCGGCTGATGCTGAACGTGCCTCTGTAAAATATAAACAGGTCGAGTATTTAGGAGATAAAATTGGCTTTATATTTAAGGGCATTATTAGTGGATTAAATGAATGGGGGATTTTTGTAGAGATTATTGAAAATAAGTGTGAAGGAATGATTCGTGTACGAGATATGAAGGATGATCAATATATTTTTGATGAAGCTAACTACCGCATGGTTGGCCGAAAAACCAATAAAATTTATAGTTTAGGTGACACCGTAATGATTAAAGTAAAACGTGCAGACTTAATTAAAAAACAACTCGATTTCGAATTTGTAGATCAAGTACAAACGAAAGAAGTTGAAATTAGAAATCCTAAACGTTATAAAAAAAGATACTAATTTGTTTTTGTGGGCGATACCATTATTTCATATCTAAATTCGTATTTACTTTATCAAAAAGGACAACCCGTTATTTTTACTCAATTATATTTTTGGGGATTTTTTGCGGTGGTACTTTCTATCTATTCTATTATTTTTAAAAAGAATACGCTACGTACTATTTTTTTATTACTAGTTAGTTTCTTTTTTTATTACAAAACCAGCGGTGTATTTTTAATATTACTCATCTTCACTATTGTTAGTGATTATAATTGGGGTAAGCTAATATATAAAACGGAATCTGTTGCTCGTAAAAAATTATACTTAACGATTAGTATGATTTTAAATTTAAGTTTACTGTGTTATTTTAAGTATGCATATTTTTTCGTTGATAGCATTAATCAAATGGCGGGAGCAGATATTCATTTCTTTAACCATTTCACACAATTCAGTAACACCTTTTTATCTGCGGATGATCCTGTAGATAAACTTATTCTTCCTGTTGGTGTATCATTCTTTACGTTTCAATCTATTTCATATACAATAGATATGTATCGTAAAAAAATTGAGCCCGTAAAATCAGTTTTTGATTATGGTTTTTTTGTTTGCTTTTTCCCACATTTAGTAGCTGGTCCCATCGTAAAAGCTAATGAGTTCTTGTATCAAATTTATCAGCCCTATAATTTATCTCGTAAAGAATTTGGCTACGCCATTTTTTGGATTTTAAATGGTTTAGGTAAAAAAATATTAGCCGATTACATTGGCGTTAATTTTATTGATAGAATATTTGACAACCCAAATTTCTATTCAGGCGTTGAAACCATTTTAGGAATTTTCGGTTACTCATTGCAAATTTACGCTGATTTTAGTGGTTATACAGACATTGCAATTGGCATTGCCTTATTACTGGGTTATCGTTTAAAAACAAATTTTAAATCGCCTTACAAAGCACAAGATGTAAGTGAGTTTTGGAAACGTTGGCATATTTCATTATCAAGTTGGTTAAAAGAATATTTATACATTCCGCTTGGGGGAAATAAAACAGGAACATTAGCATCTTATTTATGCATCGCGTTTTTAGCAATTGTGATGGTTTTACTAACGGGTAAAATTTGGTTACTATTAGTTCTGTTATTCATCACAATCGGAATAGTATTGCTTGCTTATTTTTTTCCAAAAGTCAAACAAAGTATTAATACGAATATTAATTTATTAGTAACGATGTTACTTGGTGGTTTTTGGCATGGCAGCTCTTGGTTATTTATTATCTGGGGCGGATTAAATGGTTTAGGATTAATTGTACATAAATTATGGTTGAGTGTTTCTCCTTTTAAAAACAATCAAACGTTTTGGGTAAAAGCACTTACCGTTTTTATTACACTCACCTTTATAAGTTTTACTCGAATATTTTTTAGAAGCGACAGTTTAGAAACTGTTTCATTAATTTTTGATCGTATTAATAATCATTTAGGAATTGCGTTAACACTTAATGTATTAAAAGGTTATGCGGTTGTGTTGTCTGTTATAGGAATTGGCTATTTAATTCATTGGATTCCCGAAAGCTACAAAGAAATCTATCGGTTAAAATTTGCTGAACTTTCTTTACCTAAAATGAGCGTAGTAGTTGTAATAAGTGTGTTTTGCATTTACCAGTTAATTAGTGGCGACATGCAGCCTTTTATTTATTTTCAGTTTTAGAAAATAATCTAGATTTAACCCTTAAAAAGTTAGAGTCAATTACATCTAAAAAAAACTTTTCAGTTTGATTTAGAGAGTTTTAAATCGAAGTTTAATTTGATGTAAAATATTTTATTTATACCCAACCATAAATACAGCACAACCACTGTATGATCCCTCATCTGTTGGAGGTACAACGTAGTCTACAAATACATGGCGACTTTTTGCCACATCAAATGAAAATTCTTTTTTATCAGCACCTAAATCTTTTGATGTAAATAATAATTTTCTGTTTTTGGAGTCTTTGTCTTTGTTGTATATCTGAACTTCAACCGCTTTTGGCAAAGCTTCTAATTCAAATACGATTTTGTATTTTTCGCCAATAAATAAAGGCACTTCAACTTCTTTTACCGATTCTTTTTTCTTATAAATAATGCGCGTTAATTCGGCACTATCATATTTGTAAGGATCTAAGAAGTTTCTGGCCTTCTCTTTTAATTCTTTAGCATTACATAAAATATCGTTGCCTTGTAACGACATTCCTGTAACTAATATAATTGCTGTAACTATTGTTATATAAATTTTCTTCATACTAAATCTTAATTTTATTGAACCATATTGTTACGTAGGGTTGTTACCAAAGTTGTAGTAGCTTTTAGTTCTTCGTCGCTAATTTTTAATGTAGAAAAATCTATATCATTCTCACTTTCTAACATTGCTTTTACAGATGGAATTGCACTAAATGTGTTATAGATTGCTTCAATTTCAGTTTTCAATCCAGTAATTTCAGGTTCTTTACCTTCGCAGTGCTTTAATGCTTTGATGATCGTTTCAGATAATAATATTTGTTCAACTAAACACGCTAAAATTTTGTTAGACTTTTGTAATTGATACGATTCGTTGGCAATATAAATACTCTCGGCCCAAGCACCTGCAAAAGCTAAAACAGTAATGTGTTTTTGTTTGTTTTGTTCAAATAAGGCATCTGTTTTTAGTTGCACATCCGAAACTATTTTAACTAAAGAATCTTCGTTAGAAATATTGCTATCAAAACGTTTTGCTAAATTATCACTTTCAAAAGCTTGGTTAATACCTAAGTAACCACCAACATCTTTACAGGCTTTTAAATAATTTTTCGATTCCTGATATTTTTTATTAAAAATAATATACGCTAAATCAGAACTATAAACTCCAAAATTA
>JAYSTR010000181.1:0-7842 GCA_043719555.1 Bacteroidota bacterium
AATATCATCATTAAGAACTTGAGTTTCTTCTGGTTTACCAAAATATTGTTCAGCATTTGATATGGTTTTACCGAAATTAAAGTTGTTATAACCTTTAAGTAAATTTATTTGAGAGGTTGAGTTCATATATGACTATAAAAATAATTTTTAAAGCCCTTAAAAACAAGCTATTATAAATAAAAACAAAATAAGTAAAAAAAAATTTTGCAAGTATAAAATAGGTTTATATATTTGCACCCGATTTAATAACAACGTTCTTTAAATCATGATTCTGTAGCTCAGCTGGTAGAGCAATACACTTTTAATGTATGGGCCCTGGGTTCGAGTCCCAGCAGGATCACAAGTTGCAGCAACAACAAACATCAAAGCCTTGTAAATTTTACAAGGCTTTTTTTATTTTCTGTATTTTGCCTTAATGATATCTAATTATCATTTTTTTATCCTTTGAAAAGCGGCTTGGTTTTTAATATAAATACATGCTCATTATTTATATACTTATCAAAATTTGAAATAGAGTATAAATTGAAAATTCCTTATTATATAAAAGCCTTTAAGTTATTTTTAAATAATAAATTAATTGACACTTCAATTAGTTAATTTTACTTTTTTTACTATCGTTTACTAGATTATTATAAATACTTATGGAAAATAATACTGCAATTATTGAAACAAAATTTACAGCTTATCAAAAGTTCGTAGTTGCTATATTAGCATTACTTCAATTTACTATTGTTCTTGATTTTATGATTATATCACCTTTAGGCGATGTGCTCATTAAAAATTTAAATATTTCAACTTCACAGTTTGGGTTCATTGTATCGTCGTATGCTTTTAGTGCCGCAATATCAGGAGTTTTAGCTGCTGGTTTTGCAGATAAATTTGATCGCAAAAAATTACTCTTGTTTTTTTATTCAGGGTTTATATTAGGTACACTTTTTTGCGGTTTATCTAATAGCTATACGATGTTATTATGGGCCCGTATTATTACTGGTTTATTTGGAGGCGTAATAGGTGCAGTATCGTTAGCAATCATTGCTGATTTATTTTTGGTGCATCAACGAGGAAGAGTAATGGGTATGGTTCAAATGGCCTTTGCTGGTAGTCAAATATTAGGCATTCCTTTTGGGATATTTTTATCAAACCATTGGGGCTGGCACTCTGCTTTTATAATGATAGTTATATTAGCCGCGATAATTTATGTAGCTATTTTCATTAAACTTAATCCTGTAAATGAGCATCTGAAAATAAAATCTGAAAAAAATGCTTTTCTACATTTATGGCATACGGTTTCTAATAAACAATATCAAACAGGTTTTTTAGCAACGGCTTTTTTAGCCATTGGTGGTTTTATGTTAATGCCTTTTAGTAGTGCATTCTTGATTAATAATGTTCATATAACTCAAGCTCAATTACCGTTAGTGTTTATGTTTACGGGTATTTCATCAATAATTGTAATGCCTTTAATTGGAAAACTAAGTGATAAAGTTGATAAATTTAAATTATTTGCCTTTGGTTCAGTATTAGCAACCATTATGGTTTTAGTGTATACGAATTTGAGTATAATTCCATTATGGCAAGTAATCATAGTAAACATGATACTTTTTATGGGTATCATGAGTCGTATTGTTCCCGCTACTATACTTAACACTAGTATCCCACAAATACAAGATAGAGGCGCTTTTATGAGCATTACATCATCATTACAACAAATGGCTGGTGGTGTTGCTGCGGTACTTGCAGGTTTTGTTGTGCATCAAGAAACAAAAACGAGTCCTCTCGAACATTTTAATATTTTGGGATACATTGTTGCAACAGTGTTACTATTTTGTATATGGTTTGTATATAGAGTTAGCGTAATGATCAATAATAAAGATGTTCCTCAAAATAAGTAATATTGTTTACTAAAACAGTATCCATCTTAAGCCAATAAACACTCGTCTACCTTGGTTAGGCGCAAAAACATAACTGGGATCAAACGTTAAAGCATAAGGATTATTAGCATTAGCAACCACTTGTCCATTTGCATCAAACTGCACTTGTTTATCAAAAGGATCAAAGGAGCGCGCTATACTATTTGCAGGAGGTGTGTAGTTTAAAATGTTTTTTATTCCTCCATAAATTTCAAATCCTTTTTTAAACTTTTTTGTAAATTGAACGTTTTGCAAACTCCAAATGGGTGATTGTCCGGCACGATTATCTAAATTACCTAACAGTGGCAATAGCATAGGGCCATAAATATTACCAGTATAATCTATACTTAAACCAATTGGTTTAAACTCGTAGCTTGTAGTCCAAACGCCAGTATATTGTTCGGTAAGTAACTGTCGTTGTTCTTTACCGTTATCAGTAAACCTTACATCCATTAAAGTTCCACCAACTAAAAATTTTAAACCGTTTTCGAAAGCTAAATCCATGTTTAAACTTAATCCTTTTGAAACGGCAAAGCCATTTAAGTTACTATATGTAATTTTATTTGGATCACTTAAATAATCGGGAATAATACGGTTATTAAAATAGGTATAAAAAGCTGTGGCATCAAAACTTAAAAAGGCATTTCGTTTTGTGATAATTTTTTTTACAAAATTAATATTAGTGTTCCAAGAAGTTTCGGGCTTTAAATGCTCTGTAAATACTACAGTTCTAGCTCCTGTTAAAGCAGCGTGATCTTCTGTAAAAACATTTGCTACGCGGTAACCATTACCTACACTCACTCTTAAGATGTTTTTTTTGTTTTTAGAATTAAGTTTGTAGTTAAATCGTGGTGTAAACACATTGCCATGTATGCTATTATAATCATATCGCATGCCTACTAATAATTTATGTTGTTCATTAAATTTTATTTCATCTTGTAAAAATATTCCAGGTAAAGCAATAGCTGATGGTTTATTTTTAGGTGTATTAATTGTATCGAATTCAGCTGTTGCAGGAGTATTATCATCGTAATAAGTATAACGATACGAAGCGCCAAATAATATATCTTGATGCTTTCCAAGAGATTTATCCCAGGTTAACTGTGCAAAACCAATATACTGATCAGCTAAATATTTTGAATGTCCATAATAAGAATCTTGATGATGGCCATTTCCACTAAACATAAATTTAACTACTTCTTTAAACGGCAATTGATAAACGCCAAATGTTTCCCAACGCTTAGTGTAAATACTCTCTCCATAAAGGCTATCACCACCTCTAAATTCTTTAGTCCAATTCATATCTCCTCCCCAACGATCTTCGTTTATATAACGCGCAGCAACGCTAAACACACGGTTATCTTTTCTATCAAAAGTCCATTTATTAAATAGCGATATTCTATCTTGCAGAGTCACATCCGTAAACCCATCTTTATTATTATCAATAGGATTTTGGTAATTAAAATAATTAACTCCTAATAATGATTGTGCTTTTTTACCCGCTTTAAATTTAAATCCTAAATCAGAATTTAAATCACCCCAGTTACTTGTAAAAATATCAGCAGCTACTACAGGTGCATTGTTTGGCTTTTTTGTAATAATATTTACTAAACCTCCAACAGCCTCAGATCCATATAAAGTTGATGCCGGGCCTTTTACAATCTCTACTCGCTCTATTAATGCCTGTGGAATTCCTGTTAAGCCATAAACGGTTGATAAGCCACTTACGATAGGCATACCATCAATCAAAATCATAGTGTATGGCCCTTCTAAGCCATTAATGTGAATATCGCCGGTATTACACACATTACAATTTAGTTGCGGACGAACACCATTTACATTTTGAAGAGATTCGAATATAGATGGTGTAGGATTACATTTAAAAAAACTAGATGAATAAACTTCTACAGGAACAGGACTTTCAAGTTTAGATACCTCTTTCATTGTACCAGATACAACTACCTCATTTAAATTGGATAGGATATTTTTTAAATTAATTTTTAAATTAAATACAGGTTGAGTTGCTGATAAAGTGATTTTTTTAAGTTGCTTTTCATATCCAACAAAAGCAGTTTGCAAGTCGTAACTACCAAAAGGAACATTTTTAAGTTCGAAGTATCCCGTGTTATTTGTGGTGGTGCCATAAGTAGTTCCTTTGATACCAACTGTTACAAACTCTAAAGCAATACTATCTGATTTAATAATTCCTTTAATAATTCCGTTTTCCTGAGCAAAACACGACAATATTGATATTAATAAAATAGCTATTATGAATACTATTTTATTGAGGACTAAGTTCATTTATTATATTTTTTGTAAATATAAGTACTAACTATTTGTAGTAATTAGGTATACCTAACTTTAAAACGAATTATTATATTTACAGTATGAAATCATTTGTTGAAGAAAATTATTTAAAGGCAATTTATCAGTTACACGATATAGATAAAACTAAAAACGTAACTGCAACCGATATAGCTAATTGGCTTGGCTTAAAACCACCGACAGTACTCGAAAAATTATCCATATTATCAACAAAAAAGCTACTCACTTATAACAAAAATATTGGCGCAAAGCTTACAGCAAAAGGTTTTGAAATAGCGATTAATATTGTTCGCCGACATCGTATTTGGGAAACCTATTTATACAAAGAATTAAAATTTAATTGGAGCGAAGTACACGAAATTGCTGAGCAATTAGAACATGTTAATTCGGATAAATTAATAGATAAAATTTATGATAATCTTGGTAATCCTCAGTTTGATCCGCACGGTGACCCTATCCCAAACAAACAAGGTGAATTACCAAAATCAGATAGAAGACCACTATCTAAAAGTGTGAAAGGTTGCAAATGCACAGTACTGGGTGTTATCGACCACAGTGAAGCCTTTTTAAATCACTTAACTGAGCTACATATTTCCTTAAATGATAAATTAGTTGTAGAACAAATTATCAATTACGACGAAACCATAAAGCTGATAGATAAACACAAAAACAGTTTACTAATATCATCAAAAGCCGCAAACAACATTTTAGTGGCTTGTACTAAGCTACATTGTGATTGTAAAAAATAACATCATTACTTTAACAACGCTAACTGTATTACTTCCGTCATTTGCGATACGTAGTTAAATGATAGGCCTTTTAGATAATCTGCTTTAATATCATCTACATCTTTTTTATTATCTGCACACAAAATAATTTCTTTAATACCAGCACGTTTAGCGGCTAATATTTTCTCTTTAATACCACCAACAGGTAGTACTTTTCCGCGAAGTGTTATTTCGCCTGTCATTGCTAAGTGTTTTTTTACTTTACGTTTTGTTAACGCTGATACTAAAGATGTAAGCATGGCAATACCTGCACTTGGACCATCTTTTGGTGTAGCGCCTTCGGGCACGTGAATGTGGATATTATTGTTTTCGAAAAATTCTGAATCAATTTTAAACTCATCGTTATGAGATTTAATGAACTCTAAAGCTAACGTCGCACTTTCTTTCATTACATCTCCTAAATTGCCTGTAAGCGTTAATTTGGAGCCTTTACCTTTAGATAAACTTGTTTCAATAAATAAAATATCGCCACCAACTTGTGTCCATGCTAAACCAGTAACTACACCGGGCACATCATTACCTTGGTATTTAGCTTTTTCGTGCGATGGACCTAATATTTTAGAAAGTGACTCTTCGGTAATTTTTGGTAAGGCATTTTCTTTTACAACATTTACAGCAATGCTTCGAGCAATTTTTGATAATTTTTTTTCTAAACCACGCACGCCACTTTCAGCAGTGTAGTTTTCGATAACGTATTCTATTTGTTTATCAGTTAATTTAAATTGTCCTTTTTTTAACCCGTTTTCTTCAATTTGTTTTGGCAATAAATGTTGCTTAGCAATTTCAATTTTCTCTTCAACGGTATAACCACTAATATCTATAATTTCCATACGATCGCGCAAAGCAGGCTGTATGGTTGCTAAATTATTACACGTTGCAATAAACAACACTTTGCTTAAATCGTAATCTGTTTCTAAAAAATTATCGTAAAAGGTGCTATTTTGTTCTGGGTCCAATACTTCTAATAAAGCAGATGATGGATCGCCATGATAGTCACTACCTATTTTATCAATTTCATCTAATACAAATACAGGATTAGAGCTCTGTGCTTTTTTTAGGTTTTGTAAAATACGCCCAGGCATAGCACCAATGTATGTTTTACGATGACCGCGAATTTCACTCTCGTCTTTTAAGCCACCTAAACTCATACGGATGTATTTACGGTTTAGGGCTTTAGCCACACTTTTACCTAACGATGTTTTTCCAACACCTGGAGGACCATACAAACAAATGATTGGTGCTTTTAAATCGCCTTTTAACTTTAGAACCGCTAAATGTTCCAGTATACGATCTTTCACTTTTTCTAAACCAAAATGATCGTGGTTTAAAACTTCTTCAGCGTGATTTAAATCAAAATTATCCGTTGTATATTCATTCCAAGGTAAATCTAACAACAACTCCACATGGTTAGTTTGTATGGCATAATCAGGCGAATGCGGGTTCATCCGCGATAACTTCCCTATCTGCTTTTCAAAAATATCTTCAATGTTTTTACTCCATTTTTTATTTTTGGCGCGTTCTTTAAACTCATTAATATCTTGCTCAAAGCTTTTTTCACCTAACTCTTCCTGTATGGTTTTTATTTGTTGGTGTAAAAAATAATCGCGTTGTTGTTTATCAATATCCGTTTTTACTTTATTTTGGATTTGATTTTTCAACTCCAACATTTGCAATTCCTTATTCAAATGACCTAACACTAAAGTTGCTCTTTCCTTTAAATTAGGCACTTCCAACATATCTTGTTTTTCGATAGTGGTAGCATTCATATTTGATGAAATAAAATTGACCATGAAATTATGGCTCTCAATATTATTTAAAGCAAACCCAGCTTCGGTTGGTATGTGATGCGATTTTTGAATAATTAGTAAGGCTACATCTTTTAAATTAGATACTATGGCCTGAAATTCTTTATCATCCTTATCAGGACGGGTTTCTTCAAACTGCTCTGTTTTTGCTTTATAGTAAGGTTCTGATTGCGTAAACTCTTTAATACGAAAACGTTTTTTGCCTTGAATAATAACGGTTGTATTACCATCGGGCATACGCAACATTTTTATAATTTGCGCGACTGTACCAACGTTATGCATATCATCTGGCATAGGATCTTCTATGCCATCATTTTTTTGAGTTACAACTCCAATGGTTTTATCACCCTTGTAAGCATCCTTAATTAAGTTGATGGATTTATCACGGCCAACCGTAATAGGTATTACAACCCCCGGAAATAAAACGGTATTACGTAACGGTAAAATTGACAGTATATCGGGAGTAGTTTCTGCGTGCATATTATCTTCATCTTCTGGAGATAATAAAGGGATAAAATCTGTATCCTCATCCATCATAGGTTCGAAAGGCAGATGTTGTATATTTTTAAAAAAGCTCATAATAAATTTTGAATTGTTACCTGAAATATACGATTATTATGCCATTAGTATTTATGCGACTTTGTGGCAGGAAAAAGCCCGTAAATTTTAAAATTTACGGGCTCAATAATATTAAAAGGTCTCAGTTATTTTAAAATACTAATTTTTTTAGTTCCTGTTTGTCCATCTAAGTTCGTGAACCTTGCAAAGTAAATTCCATCTTTAAAATCACTGGTATTTACGCGGATATAATTTTCAATATTGTCTTTTGCTAATGACTGGGTATAAACAACTTTACCAGTAATATCAATAATTTCAATAGATGAAGTTGGCAAACCATTAAAATCAAAATTAATTTCATTTACCGCAGGATTAGGGAATGCAGATAATGCTGAAAAAACTGATTCGTGTTCGTATACTGATGTAGCAATCACGTTGGTTAATACAACTGATGCA
>JAYSTR010000182.1:0-7817 GCA_043719555.1 Bacteroidota bacterium
AAAAGTTTTTTATGACCTCTCGATAATGTAAACGCACGTGTTGACCTTGAGTATTGGTAATACGATTGTAGTTAGCTGTATCATTTTTTTGAATTGAAAAATTCCAAACTTTATTTGGCATTACAGTTCCATCACCTTCCGAAAATCCACCTAAATTTAATTCGCCCTCATATGTTTTAAAAATATAACCCTTTTGCGATACTTTTATTACTACGCCAGTTCGCGTGCCATTACTATAGCTCATACTGCAAATAAAAAAATAAGCAAATGTTATAATCGTTATGATTCCCATAAAAATAAATAAACGTTTTTTAAACTTACTTTTTGGTGGAACTATTGGAGGAGGGGTTGATGTTTGATTAGTGTTTTCCATACGTTAAATTTACTTATTTAATTGATAATTCTTTGGCGCGATTTTCTGCATTTAATAAGGCTTGTTCAATCGATTCGCCTACGTGGTTTTGATGAAAAGTAGTTAAAGCCGCTTCCGTTGTTCCGCCCTTGGAAGCTACAGATTTAATATAATCATCTAAGGATTTTTGAGCATTATTAATTAAGTGAAATGACCCTAACATCGTTTGCTTAGCTAATATGGCAGATACATGTTCATCTAATCCCATTTTTACTCCAGCATCAATTAAATGTTTCATAAAATAAAAAAAGTAAGCTGGTCCGCTACCACTTAATGCGGTTACAGCATTGAGCTGTTGTTCATCTTTTAAGTATAACGTTCTGCCGGTCGTGGCTAATAAATTTTCTATCACTAAAATTTTATCATGTGTTAATTCTTTAGATGAACTAAACGCCGTCATTCCCATACTAATTTCTACTGGTAAATTAGGCATAGCACGTACAATGTAGTTGTGATTTAATAGAGATTGTATGTAACTAATTTCTGTTCCTGCCATAATGGAAAGAATAATACAATCCGAATTAATTACTGTTTTTAATTGATTAGATAATTCTTTAAAATCCTGGGGCTTAACAGCCAGTATAATAATATTACAATCAGTAATGGATGCATCATTGGTAGTAACTACTTTGCCAATGTTTAAATTGGTTAATGCTTGTTGTCGTTCGGTATTTTTCTCAACTAATAATAAATTATCAGTGGTTACAATTTTATATTTTAAAAATGAATTTGCGTAAATCAAACCCATATTTCCACATCCTATAATAGCAATTTTGTTCATTGTTTTTTATTTTTTATTTCTGTCGGTTTCTCTCAGAGTAGCTATATCTTGTCAGGCTGAGCTGAGTCGAAGCCTATTTTAAATGTAAGTTGTATTCTTCTTCATTACTAAATTCACAAGTAGTTTCAAAATCATTTAGTAAATCAGAAATAAAATTCCTGTCTGGTAATATTTTTGCTTGATGCTTGGTAATAATGGCTTTAGTTCCTATAAAACTAATTTCATCAAACTCTGATTCGCTATAGATCTTAAAAAAATGTTTGTTGTTTTTGTATTTGCGATATTGAGGAAAGTTATGTTGTTGAGTTATCATTACTTTTTATTTATTTGATGAATGGCATCAATTGTTTTTTGTGAAATAATATCCCAGTTAAAATTTGTATTCACTAAATGCAGTGAAGTTTCTTTTTTAGATTTTAAATCGGATGAATTAATGGCATCCAATATAGTTTGGTGCAATTGTTTTTGATTAGCTGGTTCTATTAACCATCCATTTTTATCACTTACCATTGCAGATATAGCGCCTACATCAGTTGCTATAATAGCTAAGCCACAAGCCATCGCTTCTAATATCACATTCGGAAAACCTTCACTCCAACTAGCACAAATTAATACATCGTTTTGAGATAGTAGTGCTTTTATTTTTTGAGCATCACGTATTTCGCCATGATACATAACAGATGGATGATTGATTTTTAATTCATTAGGAATTGGCCCAACAAATTCGAACTGAAAAGATTGTTGTTCTTTAATTAATTGATTTAAAACCTGATTTAATTCTACAATCCCTTTTCTACGTTCGGCTCTCCCTAAAAAAACAAATTTTCGTTTAGCTAAATCATGATGAGAAAAGGTTGTTCCTATAAAATCTTTTTCGACACCTGATGGAATCTCAATAATATGATTTGATTTCACACCAATTGATTTTATGATGTCGGTGATTTTTCCACCATACGAAAAAACAACATCAGCTTGTTGTGATATTTTTTTGACAAAAGGTTTTAATAGTTGTTGTTGTAATTTTGCTTTCAACTCTGGTGCAATCTGAAACATTTCATAGCCATGAAACTTAACACCAATTTTACAGCAAGTGATATTGCCGTTATGTTTTTCTGAAATTAGTTTCCAACCAGCAAAACCTTTGGTGTAAATAAAATCATAAGTATCCAATTTATCTTTAATAGCCTCAAATGCTAAACAAGAGTATTTGTATGATTTGTAAATGTAATGCCCAGGAAACTTAGCCGAAGTAGGAAATTGTAATACAATGGAGTTAATGTATTTTTTTTCTTCCTCTGTAAAAACTTCTAAATCATGGATGTTGTATTCGGAATTATTATAATGAACCAAATCAACATAAATACCGTTTTTAGCAAAATATTTAGCTAAATAAAAGGAATGCTTTTGCATACCACCTATTACATAAGGTGCTATTCCATCAGTTATTAAAGCAATTCGCATAGTGGTAATGCGTTATATTATTTATCGTGAGGAAATTTAATGTACGTTACTCTAAATACAGGTTTGTACATTGCGTTTGTTTTACCACCAATCACTATTCTATCTTTTCTATTATCACGGCGAACAACAACTGATTTACTAGGATTTGCATTCACTAAATAAAATCCATAATTAGTAATTTTTTTACTCACAATTTTTTGCATTTGGCGCGCTATGTTAAAAACGTATTGTTGATTAGCAGCATCATAAGTTCCACTGTATTTTGCGAAGTCTGTTGATTCTATTTGATCCCAAACTAACTCTTCGTTGCTACCTGAACCACAAGCAATCAATGCTAATTCGTTAGGAGCAGAAAAGTTAGGTGTAGTTGAACTAATAGCAGTTGGATCTACTTTAATAATTAATTCGGCACGACTAATTGATACTGTTTGTGAATCAGAAAAGTTTTTTAAGTATGGTAAATAAACGCGTGTACGAGTTCCACCAAAGCTATTTAAGTAAACTAAATTATTACTTGCAACGCTACTATCACCAGCAAGTTGTGTTTTTAATTCAGTATTTGCTGAGCTGTAATTTCGTTTAAAGTAATTTGTTCGGGCAGCATCCACACCTCTAAATGAAAATTGAAATACTTCGCCTTTTGGTATTGTAGAACCAGCTTTGTGATAATGTAAATTTATTCCCGAAAGAATATTATCTAAATCAAATTGACGAATAGCACCCGTATTTGGACCACTTAATGCAGTGTTTTCACTAGTAATATAAAAGCCTTTATTAGCAGCTTGAAATGCAGTGTTATTAGTTAAGTTTGCTTCGGTTTCTAATATGTATTTCGCCATATTATAATCTAATTTAAATACTAAACATAAGCTATTGCTCCGCGATGTTAATACGCCACTTGTTGTATTTACAATACTTGATGCATGTGCAAATTTTTGTGAGGTATAATAAGGTGTTGTATTTGTAATAACTTCATTTATTAAATGTACTTTGTATGTTAAAGGCGTTGAATATTCTCCAGTAAAAAGTCCTGTACAATAAATTACCATTTCAGCTGAATCCAAAACTGCATCAGTACCAAACGATAAATTAGTTAAGTTATTTGTGATAGAAAAATTAGTATAAATAGCAGCATCAGTTCTTCCAAAAATGGGATCTTGAGTTGAACCTAAGTATTTGATGCCATCATTGTAGGTTCTTGTAGAATCTACTTTTTGCGTGTGCATGAATATAGATGATGTATCTGATATAGTTATATTTAATAAATCGTTTTCAGGTTGCACATCTAAACCAAGTGTACTAGTATTATCTTTTTGTTTACACGAAACCATAAACAAAACGGCAATTAATAAAAAAGTTATTCTAAAGTTTAAAATCATTGTAAATTAAAAACGCATAATTAATCAAAATTATGCGTTTTATCTAGTTAAAAGTATATAATAATTGCTAAAATCAATAAAAACTAAGTTTTAAGAGGTTAGCCGTTTTTTTTAGCTAATCAGTCAGCTAACATTTCAGCGTTTTCTAATACCATATCATAAAATTCATTGTAAGCATCTGCATATTCTGCTTCGCCTTTAAATTCTAAAATTGGTTTGCCTGATTTTTTAGCATACTTAATTAAATCTTCATTGATTTTTTCGCTACCGTAAGCAATTCCATCAGAATGATCAATTGCCAATTTCATTAAATTAATGTAAGTAGCATCTTCAATATGTTTTAACTCTTTTTTTGTAACACCTTCAATAATTGCTTTATCAACTATTTTTTTATTTAAGGCTTTTGTAAATTCCTCATCATAAATAGTAAATATCACCTTAGTTTCAGCAAATAATGGATCCTCAGCAAATGCTTTTTTTACATATACTGGCATTAAACCTGTAAACCAACCGTGGCAGTGAATAACATCTGGCGCCCATCCTAATTTTTTAACAGTTTCAATAACTCCACGGTTAAAAAACACAGTACGCTCATCATTATCATCAAATGCTTTACCAGTTGCTTTATCAGCTAATACCGATTTACGTTGAAAGTAGTCTTCGTTATCAATAAAATAAACTTGCATACGAGCCGTAGGGATAGACGCAACTTTAATAATTAACGGATGATCGGCATTGTTAATAACGATATTCATCCCCGAAAGGCGAATAACTTCATGTAACTGATGGCGACGTTCATTAATATTGCCGTACTTAGGCATAAAGGTTCTTATTTCTTTACCTTTCTCTTGAATAGCTTGAGGTAATCTTCGAGCAATTTTTCCAATATGGGTTTCATCTAAATAAGGGGTAATTTCTTGGGACACAAAAAGAACTCTTGCTTTTTTCATACTTACAATTTAGAAGTGAATTTTTAGGACACTACAAAAGTAATAAAAAAAAATCCATATTTCAAAGTATTATTTAGCTTTGAGGCCAATTATTTGTAAATAGAACGCACATTATGCACATTTTTTATAAAAATTCAGATTTAAAACAGAAAATAGCTGAATTTAAACAACAAGGTAAAACAATTGGCTTTGTACCAACAATGGGCGCCTTGCATGCAGGGCATATATCCTTGGTAGAAATTTCTAAACAAAATTGTGATATAACGGTATGCAGTATTTTTGTGAATCCCACTCAATTTAATAACGCTGTTGATTTAAAGTTGTACCCACGCACGCCTGATGCTGATATAAAACTACTAGAAGAAGGAGGCTGCGATATTTTATTTATGCCAGAGGTTGAGGATATTTACCCGGAAAAAGACACGCGTCAATTTAATTTTGGATTTTTAGATACAATATTAGAAGGCGCTACACGACCAGGACATTACAATGGAGTAGGGCAAGTGGTGAGTATTTTATTTGATGCAGTTAAACCTCATAAAGCTTTTTTTGGCAGTAAAGATTACCAGCAAGTAATGGTAGTAAAGGATTTAGTTAAGCAATTGCAATTAGATATAGATATAGTATCGTGCCCTATAATGCGCGAAGAGGATGGTTTAGCCATGAGTTCACGTAATACACGTTTAAATGAACAAGAGCGTGTTATTGCAGCTTTAGTGCCTAAAATAATGCAACAAGCTAATGCAATTGTGAAAACAAAAGGAATTGCAGACGCTAAATTATTTGTAACAGAAATTACATCTAAAATATCTATTATGAAGTTAGATTATTTTGAAGTATGTAATGCCGATACTTTACAAATTTTAAATGAAACGAATGCAAATGAAAAAGCAGTTTCACTTATTGCTGTGTTTGTTGGTAACATTCGCTTAATTGATAATTGGGTGGTGGCATAATTACAAGTAAAATACTATTTTTGAACCTTTCTAAAAAACATTAAAACTTTATATACCAATGAGTAATATTAAACCCGAAGATTTTTTTAAAAACATTATTTCTCACTGTAAAGAGTATGGCTTTATTTTTCAGAGTTCTGAAATTTATGATGGCTTAAGTGCTGTGTACGATTACGGGCAAATGGGTGCTGAATTAAAAAAGAACATTCGTGATTATTGGTGGAAAGCGATGGTGCAAATGAATGAAAATATTGTAGGTATTGATGCCTCTATTTTTATGCACCCAACAACCTGGAAAGCAAGTGGACACGTAGATGCATTTAATGATCCTTTGATTGACAATAAAGACAGTAAAAAACGTTACCGTGCCGATGTGTTAATTGAAGAACACATTGCTAAAATTGAAGATAAAATAAATAAGGAAGTTGAAAAAGCAAGTAAGCGTTTCGAGAATTTTGATGCAGCTGTTTTTATTTCAACTAACGCTCGTGTTAAAGAATACCAAGATAAAATAGATGCTATTAATGCCCGTTTTAAAGCGGCTTTAAATGATAATAAGTTAGATGAAGTAAAACAAATTATTGTTGATCTTGAAATTGTTTGCCCTATTAGTGGTACAAAAAATTGGACGGATGTTCGTCAGTTTAATTTGATGTTTAATACATCTACTGGTGCAGTTACTGATGAATCAAATATTATTTATTTACGTCCAGAAACAGCGCAAGGTATTTTCGTTAACTACTTAAACGTTCAAAAAACAGGACGTATGAAATTACCTTTTGGTATTGCTCAAACAGGTAAGGCTTTCCGTAATGAGATTGTAGCTCGTCAGTTTATATTCCGTATGCGTGAGTTTGAACAAATGGAAATGCAATTTTTCGTGAAACCAGGTACAGAAATGGAATGGTACGAATACTGGAAAAAAGCACGTTTAAATTGGCATTTATCATTGGGCTTAGGCGCAGAGAAATACCGTTACCACGATCATTTAAAGTTAGCACATTATGCTAATGCAGCTTGTGATATCGAACATCACTTCCCTTTTGGATTTAAAGAATTAGAAGGTATACACTCTCGTACTGATTTCGATTTAAAACAACATCAAGAGTTTTCAGGAAAAAAATTACAGTATTTTGATTCTGAATCTAACGAAAGTTATGTGCCTTATGTGGTAGAAACATCAGTAGGTTTAGACCGTTTGTTTTTATCAGTATTGGCTTCTGCCTTAACTGAAGAAACTTTAGAAGGTGGAGATACACGTACAGTTTTAAATCTACCTCCAGCATTAGCGCCCTATAAGGCGGCTATTTTACCCTTAGTTAAAAAAGATGGCTTACCAGAGTTAGCGGAAAGTATTATGAAAGACTTGAAGTTTGATTTTATGTTAGCGTATGACGAAAAAGATACTGTTGGTAAGCGTTATCGTAGACAAGATGCTATTGGTACGCCATTTTGTATTACGATTGATCATCAAAGTTTAGAAGATAAAACAGTAACGATTCGTCATAGAGATACGATGAAACAAGACAGAGTTGCCATTACTGATTTACATCAAATTTTAACTGAGAAAACAAGTTTACAAAGCTTATTAAAAGCATTGTAATTATGAGAATTTATTTTTTTGTATTAATATCTTGTCTTGTATTGAAGAGTAATGCTCAAACATCTTCTAAAACAGAAACGACATCATCTTCTAGTAGCTTTAAAGAAGGTACATTTACCTTTGATGGAGGAATGGGCGTTGATTATTATGGATTAAAAATTCATACACAAGTTGGAAAAAGTAAGTTTGATACTATTGGTAAAATGGCTGGAGTTCATTTTCCGTTTAAGTTTGAATATGGCGCGAGTAAAAATGTTGGAGTAGGTGCACGTTTA
>JAYSTR010000183.1:0-20107 GCA_043719555.1 Bacteroidota bacterium
GTGACCCCGATTGGATTCGAACCAATGGCCCACAGCTTAGAAGGCTGTTGCTCTATCCAGCTGAGCTACGGGGCCAACTTTAAATCGCAATTAATTACAATTTAAATTGGAATGCGAATTTACTATTTTTTTTTAATTTTTGATAAGCTTTTATAAATACTTTTATTATGCAATAAATTCCCTATTTTTAATGCTTTTATCGCACTAGTGGTTAAGCTATCCGTAATTATTGTCAATTATAACGTTAAGCATTTTATCGAACAATGCTTGTTTTCTGTATTAAAGGCTGCAGAAAGCATCAATTGCGAAGTTTTTGTGGTTGATAATAACTCCGTAGATGGTTCGGTAGGACTGATAAAAGAAAAATTTCCTCACATTACGTTAATTGAGAATAAAGAAAATAAAGGATTTTCGGTTGCAAATAACCAAGCTATAAAAATAGCAACCGGTGAGTATATATTATTATTAAACCCCGATACGGTTGTTCCTGAAAATATTTTTTCTAAAATCATCACCTTTATGGACGCAACTCCAGATGCAGGAGGACTTGGGGTTAAAATGTTGGATGGGCAAGGGAATTTTGCTCCCGAATCAAAAAGAGGATTACCAACACCAGAAGTTGCCTTTTATAAAATGTGTGGTTTGTCCAGATTATTCCCTCATTCTAAAAAATTTGGAAAGTATCATTTAAATTATTTGCCAACAGATGAAGTTAACGAGGTAGATGTGCTGAGTGGTGCATTTATGTTCATGAGAAAATCTGTTTTAGAAAAAATCGGGTTACTAGATGAGCAATTTTTTATGTACGGCGAGGATATTGATTTATCATACCGCATACAAAAGGCGGGGTTTAAAAACTACTATTTTCCAGAAACGCAAATAATACATTATAAGGGAGAAAGCACGAAGAAAAATAGTCTTAATTATGTGGTTATTTTTTACAAGGCGATGGCCATTTTTAGTAAAAAACATTTTAGTGGAAGCAATGCTTTTTGGTTTAATTTTTTAATTCATTTGGCTATTATTTTAAAAGCAAGTGTTGCTTTAGTAAAACGGTTTTTCGCATCCTTTACGGTAGTTATAATAGATTTTTTATTTTTAACGTTAGGATTGTTTATTATAAAAGAATTGTATCAACAAAATATTGGGCTACAAACTGACATTTACTCAGAAAAACTTTTAAATATTGCCTTTCCTATTTATTCTTTAGTTTGGATAGTGCTAACATTTTTTAATGGAGGGTATGATAAACCAATTAAACTAGTAAGAATATTACGTGGCGTTGTTTTAGGCACCGTTGTTATTTTAATGGGTTATTCGTTATTGCCAGAATCGTTGCGGTTTTCGAGGGCATTGATTTTGTTTGGAACCTTATGGGCTATGAGCTCTTATTTAATAACGAGAGGATTATACCATTTAATAAAAATTAAATCATATTCGTTAAGTTCTAAAAACACAAAGCGTATTGCTATTATTGGTGCAGAGATTGAGTTTAATCGCGTGTCACAGTTGTTAAAAGAAACAAACACAAATGCATCCTTTTTGGGCTTTGTAAGCGCAGAAAATAATGGTGTTCATAATCCATTATACCTAGGGAAACTAGATCAAATAGATGAAATTATAAAAATACATTCCATTAACGAAATAATTTTTTGCGCTAAAGATATTAGTTCACAATTTATAATTAATAATATGCTGATGCTTGTGTCGAGCGGTATCGATTTTAAAATTGCACCACCAGAAAGTTTATCAATAATTGGTAGCAATAATATTGATACTGCAGGAGAGTTATATATGATTGATGTGAATAGCATCTCAAAGCCAAATAATAAACGAAGTAAACGCTTAATAGATATATCTATTAGTTTAGTAGTTATTTTAGCTAGCCCAATTTTGTATTTTATGCAGGATAAAAAAGCTAATTATTTTAGCAATGCATTTAGTGTATTGGTTGGGTTTTATTCGTGGGTTGGTTATGGCAAAGCGGTTGATAAATCGCTTCCTGAAATAAAACCATCCGTGTTATTTCCAGCGATGTTAATTGGAAAAAACATAGAGCATACTAAAAATAAATTGATCAATATTAATTATGCAAAAGATTATAAAGTAGAAAAAGATTTAATGATTATTTGGAAATGCAGAACCAAATTGTCGTACTAAACAATTTAAAATTAAAAAAGATGTCGATAAAGGTTAGTAATGTCACAAAGTTATATGGGCAGCAAAAGGCTCTTAATAATGTATCTTTTGAAATTGGAAGTAATGAAATTGTAGGGTTTTTAGGCCCGAATGGAGCTGGAAAAAGCACCATGATGAAAATATTAACTAGTTATATTCCAGCCACGGAAGGTACTGCATCGGTTTGTGGTTTTGATACAAAGGAACAAAGTATAGAGGTTCGTCAACAAATAGGATATTTGCCAGAACATAATCCACTATACTTAGATATGTATGTAAAGGAGTTTTTACAATTTGTTGGTAGCTTATATAAAATACAAAATAGTAAAGCTCGTGTTGCCGAAATGATTGAAGCAACTGGTTTACAAAAAGAACAAAATAAAAAAATTGGTGCTTTGTCAAAAGGTTATCGACAGCGTGTGGGTTTGGCACAAGCAATAATACATAATCCTAAGGTGTTAATTATGGATGAACCTACAACTGGCTTAGATCCGAATCAATTAGAAGAAATACGAGAGTTGATTAAGAAACTAGGCAAACAAAAAACGGTTATGCTTAGTACGCATATTATGCAGGAAGTAGAAGCTGTATGTGATCGAGTAATAATTATTAATAATGGCGAAATTGTAGCAAATGATACAACCCATACTTTACAACAACAATCTAGTAAACAAATTATTACAGTTGAGTTCGATAAAGTTGTTGAAAAAAGTACCCTTAAAAAAATTATGGGCGTAGAGGAGGCTATTCATATCGAAAATAATACTTGGAAAATTATTGCCTCCGATAAACACGATACTCGCAAAGAATTATTTAATTACGCTGTAGCAAATAACATTGGTGTGTTAACGCTTAATAAAGAAGAACAAAAATTAGAAGACGTGTTTAAGCAGTTAACAAAAAAATAAAATTATTTTTTTGTGGAATCGTAAAAGTAATTGCATCTCAATATAAATCTTAAAACAATTTATTATGAGAAATTTAATTCTAATAGCATTTATAGCTATACTTAGCAAATCTTTTGCTGCCGACAATGAGAAAATTATAAAATCGAAACCCGAAAAAATTATAGTGTATACACAAGGTGCGCAAGTTCACCGAAATGCCACAACCAATTTAAGTGCAGGCCCAAACACTATTATTTTCACTGGTTTAGAAAACTGTATCAATCAGGCGGCAATACAAGCCAATGGTACTGGCAGTTTTATTATTACCGATGTGCAATATGAATCGCATTACCCAGAGCTTGCAAAAACAGGTGTTTCTGGTGATTTAAAATTTAAAAAACTAACAAAGCAAATTAATGACAGTATTATTTCATTAAATTATGACATTGAAGAAACTCAAAGTAAATTGGATGTTTTAAGTACCGAAAAAAATGTATTACTTAATTATAATTTATATAAAGGCTTATCTAAAAAAGATAGTATTGCATTTTTAAAAGATGGACTGGCATTTTTACGTGAAAAGCTTTATAATATCAATTCCGAATATTTAAGATTCAGAAAAGAAAAAGAAAAAATTGAAGTAAAACGTAATATTTTATATGAAAGATTAAATACAATTAATGCAGAGTTAACACAAAACACACAAAAAACTCCAACTGATAAAGTTGATTACCGCATTATCGTACATATTATATCGGATGCAGCAACACAAGCAAATATTACGCTTAATTACCCTATTACTAATGCTGGCTGGACACCCTCTTATGATTTGCGAGCTTTATCCTCCGAACAAAATATTAAGTTAACCTATAAAGCACAAATACATCAAAACTCTGGTAACGATTGGAGTAACGTGAAATTAGTTTTATCTACAGCAAATCCAAATCGTTCGTATACTATACCGCAACTATCTCCTTGGCTATTAGGGTATAATGCTTATTACAATAAAAAACGAATTACTGATGATATTAAACTAACTAAAGAAAAATATGCCATGCCTACAGCTGCCGCCTCTACGTATGATGGAGCCTCGCTTACGTATAATTCTATTGCTGATGCAGAAGCAGAACAAACGTATAATTATACTTCGGTTAGCGAAAATGTAATAGAAACAGAATACGACATCAAATTAAATTATACTATTGAGAGTGATGGAAAAGAACATTACTTGGCTATTTTACAAAAAGATTTAAAAAGTTTATATCGTTATAAAGCTATCCCTAAAATTAGTTCAAGCGTTTATTTAACTGCTCTATTACCAGACTGGGAAGATGCTATAACAATTGGAGGCAGTGCGTCAATTTATTATGATGGTTCATTTATTGGCACAACGGCATTAAATCCGGCAGGTGTTGAGGATACACTTCAGCTTTCATTAGGTATTGATAAAAATGTTGCAATTAAGCGACAAAAAATTACTGATAAATGTTACCGAAAATTATTAGGTGAAGATTTAGTTCATCAACAATCATATGATATTATAGTTAAAAATATGCGCGCATCAAAATTAGAAATCGATATCGAAGATCAATTGCCAATTACACAAGATAAGACAATCAGTATTGATAAAAAGGAATTATCTGGTGCTAAATACGATGAATTAACAGGCTTGGTAAAATGGCGTATTGGTGTATCCGCAAAAGACACTAAGAAAATTAATTTGACGTATCAGATTAAAGCCCCTAAAAGCACACCAGTTGCATTTAATTAATCGTTAATTATTATTGAATTAATCCCTGTAGTAATTACAACAGGGATTTTTTTATTTATATTTAAACCATGTTTCAAAAAATACCCAATTTTGTTTTAGCCATTATTAGTGCGTTACTTTTAACGGCAAGCTGGTTTACTCCTTTCACTATTTTGCTTTTTATCGCTTGGGTCCCATTGTTTATTTTAGAAGATAAAGTTTCAACATCAACAATTATTTCAAAAAAACAATTGGTAGTTACAGGGTTAAGTTATCTTACCTTTTTTGTCTGGAATTTATGCGTCACTTGGTGGATTTATTTCGCTTCATTTGGTGGCGCAGCCATGGCTGTTGTAAGCAACAGTTTATTAATGTGTACTGTTTTTGTTATTTGGAGTAATTTAAAAAAGCGTTTAAATAAAAAATTGTCAATATGGTTATTTATTCCGTTGTGGTTAGGTTTTGAGTACGGACATACTTTATGGGATTTAACTTGGACGTGGTTAACACTAGGTAATGCTTTTGCAAATACACACAATTGGGTTCAATGGTATGAGTTTACAGGAACTTCGGGCGGAGGTTTGTGGGTATTGATTGTAAATATTTTAGTGTTTCAATTAATTAAGCAAAATGATTTTACAATTAAAAAAGTTGTAACGCCTATTGCTATTATTATTTTACCTATTATTATTTCTTATGTTATTTTACAAACGAGAAATGTTAAACAAGAAATACCAAATCAAACTTTTAAAACAGTTGTAGTTCAGCCAAACGTAGACCCTTACAACGAAAAATTTTATTTTGAACCCGAAGTTCAATTGCATAATTTATTAACTCAACTTAATCATCAGTTGGATAATACAATTGATTTTTTAGTATTACCTGAAACGTATTTAACCGAAAATGTTTTCGAAGGAAAAGAAAATCAATCCTATTCTTTTAGTTTTTTAAAAGATAGTATTTTAAAGCTGTATCCTAATTTAACTATTGTTACTGGTGCTAATACAATGTATGCCTTTAAACCTAATGAGGAAGTAAGTGCAACGGCTTCTAAGTTTAGCGATGCAGATATGTATTATGATTCGTATAATACAGGTTTGCAATTAAATAACGAAGGCTTAGTGTATTATCATAAATCTAAATTAGTACCTGGAGTAGAAAAAATGCCTTTCCCTATATTGTTTAAACCATTAGAAAAACTAGCCATTAATTTAGGTGGAACAATGGGAAGTTTAGGGACTCAAAAAGAAAGAACTGTATTTTATAGTCACGATAAAAAAGTGGCGATTGCACCTGTTATTTGCTACGAAAGTGTATATCCGGATTATGTTGCAGAGTATGTGCGAAACGGTGCTAATATTATTTTTATATTAACGAATGATGGTTGGTGGGAAAATACACCTGGCCATAAACAACATTTAGCTTACGCAAAATTAAGAGCTATTGAAACGCGTTGCGAAATTGTACGCTGTGCTAATACTGGCATATCTTGCTTTATAACACCTTTTGGAGAAATTGAACAAGCTACAAAGTTTTGGGAAAAAGCTATTATTACAAAAAATGTAACGACAAATAATAACAAAACCTTTTTTGTTCGGCTTGGTGATTTAATATCATATACAGCTTCATTTATAGCAATTTTATTGTTTATTTGGAGCCAAATATTACGTTTTAAGAAGTCTTAAATATTTGTAAATTTATACCGTCTTAAATAAAAATGATTAGTAAATAAAATATATGGAAAAATTTGATGTAACCATTATTGGTTCAGGCCCCGGAGGATATGTAGCTGCAATTCGTTGCGCACAGTTAGGAATGAAAACTGCTCTTATTGAGAAATATCCTACTTTAGGCGGCACTTGTTTAAATGTTGGCTGTATTCCTTCAAAAGCATTATTAGATTCATCAGAGCATTTTTATAATGCAGTGCATCATTTCGAAGAGCATGGTATTGAAGTAAAAGCACCTAAAGTGAATATCAAACAAATGATTGAGCGCAAACGTGGTGTTGTGAAAATGACCTGTGATGGTATTAATTTTTTAATGAAAAAAAATAAAATTACGGTTTATACTGGTGTTGGTAGCTTCGATTCTAAAACTGTAATTAATGTGACTAAAGCCGATGGTTCAATTGAACAAATTGAGTCTGTAAAAACGATTATAGCTACAGGTTCAAAACCATCATCATTACCTGGTATTGAAATTGATAAAAAACGCATTATTACTTCTACTGAAGCTTTAGAGTTACAGGAAGTTCCAAAACATTTAATTGTTATTGGTGGTGGTGTAATAGGTTTGGAATTAGGAAGTGTGTATGCTCGTTTAGGTTCAAAAGTATCGGTAGTTGAATTTATGGATCGCTTAATTCCAACAATGGATGCAGGCTTAGGAAAAGAATTACAACGTGTTATGAAAAAGGATTTGAAAGTAGAATTCTTTATGAAACATAAAGTGGAAAGTGTTGTTGCTAAAGGCAAAGAAGCAATTGTTACAGCGGATAATGGCAAGGGAGAAAAAATTGAAATTAAAGGTGATTACGTATTAATGGCAGTTGGGCGTAAAGCATATACTGAAGGATTAAATTTAGAAAAAGCAGGAGTTAAGTTAGACGCACGCGGTAGAGTAGAGGTGAATGCTCATTTAAAAACTAGTGCTGATAATATTTACGCTATTGGTGATGTGGTTGTAGGCGCAATGTTAGCGCATAAAGCAGAAGAAGAAGGCGTGTTTGTTGCAGAGCAAATGGCTGGGCAAAAACCACATATTAATCATAATTTAATACCTGGTGTTGTTTACACTTGGCCAGAAGTTGCAGCTGTTGGTTTAACAGAAGAGCAATTAAAAGAAAAAGGTATTAAATATAAAGTTGGTTCATTTCCATTTAAAGCAAGTGGAAGAGCCCGTGCAAGTATGGATACAGATGGTTTTGTAAAAGTATTAGCTGACGAAACTACAGATGAAGTTTTAGGGGTACATATGATTGGACCACGTTGTGCTGATATGATTGCTGAAGCAGTTATTGCAATGGAATTTAGAGCAAGTGCCGAAGATATTTCTCGTATATGTCATGCGCATCCTACATTTACTGAAAGCTTAAAAGAGGCAGCATTAGATGCAACAGGTAAGCGTGCGTTACATATTTAATGTATTACTACAATGAAAACAAAAGACAGATTATTATATAGTCTGTCTTTTTTATTTTAAATTTAAATTATGACTGAAGAATTACTACAAAAAATATATCCGATTGGAAAAGTAAATTATGTTGAATTTACGAAAGATGTTTTATACCGCTCTATTATAATGGTAGAAGCAGCTCCAATGCGTTTACGTCAACGAATAACTACATTAAATGAAGATGAATTAGAATTATCTTATCGTGAAGGAGGTTGGTGCGTTCGACAAATTGTGCATCACGTTGCCGATTCGCATATGAATATGTGGATTCGTTTTAAGCACGCCTTAACATTAGAAAATCCTACTATACAACCTTACAATGAAAATTTATGGGCTAATATGGAGGATTATAAAACAGCCTCCTTAGAAAGTTCATTGATGATTTTTGATGGTGTGCAACAACGATTTTCGGCGTTATTAAAAACGATGAGTGAAGCTGATTTTAAAAGAACCTATACACATCCTGAGTATAATAAACAATTTACCTTAGCAGAAGCTACTCAATTGTACTCTTGGCATGGCTTGCATCATGCAGCACAAATAGAAGGAATTTTTAAAGACTAAGTTGTCTTTCTGTTTTTTAAATACGTAGTTAATACAGGTATTGAAGTGATAATAATTAAACCTATAACGATGTAACCTATATAGTTTTCAATTTGAGGAAACTGTTTGCCTAGTACGTAAGCCATACTGGCTATAGATGTAATCCAAGCAATCGCACCTATGATATTGAAAAACATAAATAATTTAAAATTAATTTTTATGACACCAGCTAGTATGGGCGCAAAGGTTCTGATGATTGGTAAGAAGCGACCAAGAATTAATGTTTTGCCACCATGCTTTTCATAAAAAGCTTTTGTAGTGTTTAAATGACTTTGTTTAAATAATAAACTATCCTTTTTAGTATATAAAGCATCACCAGCTTTGTATCCAAACCAATAGCCAACAATATTACCAAGTACCGCGGCAAATATTAGTAAGAGTAATAATAAAATAAAGCTAACATTTAATAGTTGTGGTTTTGTAGCGCATAATAATCCTGAAATAAAAATGAGAGAATCGCCAGGAAGAAAAAAACCAACTAATAAACCTGTTTCTGCAAATACAACAAATAATAGTAACCATAATCCGCCATAGTTTATTATACTTTGAGGGTCGGTTAGTTGTTTAAAAAAATCAAACATTAAACTGTTGCTGCTTGTAATTTAAATAATCTTTTTTGTTCTATGCTCGCCTTAATATCTGCTAATTGTCCTTTAGGAATAGAGTTGATAAGTTTTTTTGTATACTCTTTTTGAGGATTCATATAAATTTCATCCGCATCACCCATTTCTTCTATCTTACCTTTATTCATTACTATCATTCGATCACTCATAAACTTTACAACTGATAAATCGTGCGAAATAAAAATGTAGGTGAACTTAAATTCACGTTTTAAATCATTTAATAAATTTAAAACTTGAGCTTGTACAGATACATCTAAGGCACTTACACTTTCATCGCAAATAATAAATTTAGGATTAAGTACTAAGGCACGCGCAATACACACACGTTGACGTTGACCGCCACTAAACTCATGTGGGTAACGGTTAAATTGTTTTTCATCTAAACCAACTGTTTTTAATAACTCTAAAACTCGTTGTTTACGTTCTTTATAATTTGATAAAATATTATGCACTGCCATTGGCTCAATTAAGGCTTCGCCAATGGTTATACGAGGATTTAAAGACGAGTAGGGGTCTTGAAAAATAATTTGCATATCTTTTCTCAAGTGTCTCATATCTTCTGTTTTCAAACGCATTAAATCGTTGCGTTGAAAATATATTTTTCCTTCAGTAGGTTCATTTAATCTTAAAATGGTTCTGCCTAGTGTTGTTTTTCCACAACCACTTTCTCCAACTAATCCTAAAGTTTCACCTTCATATACATCAAAAGTTACATCATCAACGGCTTTTACCCAATCAAGTGTTTTTCCGAAAAAATTTTTTGTTTTAGGAAAGTATGTTTTTAAATTTTGTACTTCTAATATTTTATCACGCGCATATAATTCTTTGTGATTATCAATACGCTCTTGTTTCGAAATAATTACATTATTAATAGCTTCGCTAACCGAACGTTGAATCTCAATCATATTTCCATCCGAATCTTTTTTCATAAAATCAGATGAAACAGGCAAACGTTGTAAACGCTTATCTAATGGCGGACGACACGCTAATAAGCTACGTGTGTAGGGGTGTTTTGGATTAGAAAAAATTTCTAAGACAGGGCCTTGCTCCACAATTTTACCGTTATACATGACGATAACCTTATCGGCTAACTCGGCGATAACGCCTAAATCGTGGGTAATAAACATAATACCCATATTATGTTGTTGCTGTAATTGCAACATTAAATCTAATATGGTTTTTTGTACAGTAACATCTAATGCAGTAGTAGGTTCATCAGCAATTAGTACACTTGGGTTGCAACTCATTGCCATTGCAATCATTACACGTTGTTTTTGTCCGCCCGAAATTTGATGAGGATAGGAATTAAAAACTCGCTCAGGATCTGGTAACTGAACTTGATTAAATAAATCAATTGTTTTTTGTTTTGCAATTGTTTTATTTACTTTTTGATGTAGCAAAATAGCTTCCATTACTTGGTTACCACAAGTATAAACAGGGTTTAAACTTGTCATCGGCTCCTGAAAAATCATTGCAATTTCATTACCACGATAATAACGCATTTCAGCATTTGATAATTTTTCTAAATTAACGGGGCCTTTTGTTTTAGAGTGATAGATGATTTCGCCACCAGTAATGCTACCGTGCGCTTTTTCTATCAAGCCCATAATAGAAAGTGATGTAACCGATTTGCCGGAACCGCTTTCGCCAACAATACCAATAGTTTCACCTTGGTTTAAGGTAAACGATACATCGTTTACGGCTCTATTTAATTCACCATGAGAGTGAAAGGAAGTAACTAAATTTTTAACTTCTAATAACATCGAATTATTTTAATCAAATAAATATAACTATTTAGGCTTTATAAAACAACCATTTTCCAAGCTCTTTCCAGGTGGTTTTTTTACCATACATTAATATGCCTGTACGATAAATTTTACCAGCTAACCAGGTAAAAAATAAAAATCCAAGCACTAACATAACCATCGAAAGGGCTAATTCCCATACCGGAACATCAAACGGAAGCCTCACCATCATTACAATTGGCGATGTTAATGGGAAAATTGAAAAGAATTGTGCCATCGTACTATTAGGATCTTTCATAATGCCCTGAGCGATAATGAAACCTAAAATAAGCGGAATAGTAATTGGTAAAATAAATTGCTGTGTATCTGCTTCGCTGTCTACCGCAGAGCCAACAGCTGCAAATAAGGCAGCGTATAGTAAGTAGCCTAGTAAAAAATAAAAAGCGAAACATGTTAGTATTAATGGGATGTTTAATCCGCTTGCGTAATTAAATATATTAATGGCTTCAGTTGGCGTTGCTACTTTTCCTATCTGATCGGGTTTAGCTAACACATCGTTATGCATTACTTGTTCTATATTAGAATTTTGCGTGATGGTATCCTGTATTTGATTTTTAAACAAAGTGCTAGTAACCACGGAGCTGAGTGCAAAGGTTAAGGCAATCCATAAAATAAATTGCGTTAAACCTACTAAGGCTACTCCTATTATTTTACCTAGCATTAATTGAAATGGAGTAACAGATGAAACAATAATTTCCACAATACGATTTGTTTTTTCTTCGATAACACCTCGCATTACTTGTGTTCCATATAAAAATATCATCATATAAATAGCAATGGCACAAAAGAAACCAACGCCCATATTTAATTCGGTATTAGTTTGTTCATCTTTCCCATTAGCTTTTACTTTTAAAGTAACTAACTCAACTGGCCTGCGCGCTTTATCAATTTTTAAAATATCAATGCTATCGCCTTGTAAACGGTAATCAAACAAAATGTTTTCTATTTGATTGGTTACGTATTGTTCGGTTGTTAGTCCAGGTTGTTTATCGTAATATAATATCGGCGTAGCTTTACCAGAATTTAAAATTTCTCTGGGTATTTCCATTACTAAATCAAATGGGCCATCTTTTAATTTCGCTTTAGCCGATTGAATATTTTCGGCACCATAGGTAAATTTTATCTGCTTGCTATTAGGTATTTTGTCGATAAATAACCCACTATAATCAAGCACCAAAATTTGATGTTCTGTTTTTTCGCGCATTGCCATCCAAACGGGTACTATCATTAATCCCGCCATTAATATGGGACCAAGAATTGTCATTAGTAAAAATGATTTTTTCTTTACTCTCGAAAAATATTCGCGTTGTATAATTAAAAATAATTTATTCATTTTATTTAGTTATAAATTATGAGTTATTCCGTAAAAGCACTTTGAGTGTTCAAGGTCGTTTTGTTTTCTACTACCGAAATAAAAATATCATTCATAGAAGGAATAATTTCATGAAACGAAATAATTTCACTAGTACTTAAAACTGCTTGTAATAAGTCATTAGGCTTATTTTGACGTAATAATTTTACAGTTACAGTATGTATATCGTTTTGAGATTTTTTATCAATGATTTCAGCACCAGCCCATAAGGCATTGGTAAAGCCAATTAAATTTCCTTTAAACGTAATATTAAAAGTGTTGCTTTTGTACTTATCACGAATTTCTTTTACAGTTCCGTCTAGTAATTTTTCTGATTTATTGATGAGTGCAATATTATCGCAAAGCTCTTCAACACTACCCATATTGTGTGTACTAAAAATAATGGTAGCACCTTTATCACGTAATTCTAAAATTTCATTTTTAATCAATTGAGCATTGATAGGGTCAAAGCCACTAAAGGGCTCGTCAAGTATTAATAGTTTAGGCTCGTGCAACACAGTAACAATAAATTGTATTTTTTGTTGCATGCCTTTACTAAGTTCTTCAATTTTTTTATTCCACCAAGTTTCTATTTCAAACTTTTTAAACCAATAAATTAATTTAGTTTTAGCGTCAGCCTTCGATAATCCTTTAAGTTGAGCCAAATACATCACTTGCTCGCCAACGCTCATCTTTTTATATAAACCACGCTCTTCGGGTAAATAACCGATTTCATTTACATGTAAACTATCTAATTTTTTTCCATTAAAAAAAACTTCACCACTATCAGGACCAGTAATTTGATTAATGATACGAATAAGCGATGTTTTACCAGCCCCATTTGGTCCTAACAAACCAAATATTTTTTTTGGTTCTACAGTTAAACTCACATTATTTAATGCGGTGTGTTTATCGTATTGTTTGCAAATGTTTTTTACTTCTAATATAGGTGCCATAAACTAATTTTATTAATCTACATAAAATGCCAAACCTTTAAGATATTCTCCTTCTGGAAAGTTAGGTGTAATAGGATGATCAGCAGGTTGTGATAAAGTATGTAATAGTTTTAAATTTCTACGCGATTCAATAGCGGCTGCTGTTACTGTATTATAAAATAATTTTTTATCAATAACACCCGAACAAGAAAAGGTAAACAAAATACCACCTTTTTTAATATTTGATAGTGCCATTTGATTTAAACGTTTGTATCCAATAACAGCATTATGCGATACATCGCGACTTTTAGCAAAGGCAGGAGGATCTAAAATAATCACATCGTAATTTTTTCCATGATCTTTTAAGTAGTCGAAAGTATCTACTGCAAATCCCTCGTGATTAGTCACATTATTTAAAGTTGCATTCTTATTACATAAATCAATCGCTTTAACGCTAGAATCTACAGAGTGTATTATGTCACAACCATTTTTTGCTGCATACATACTAAATCCGCCGGTGTACGAAAATGTATTAAGTACACGTTTGTTTTTACTATAGCGAGCCAGTAAACTTCGGTTTTCGCGTTGATCAATAAAGAAACCCGTTTTTTGTCCGTTTATAAAATCAATGTAAAATTTCACATCATTTTCTAAAACAATTAATTCCTCATTGCAACTACCATATAAAAATTCGTTCTGCATACCAGCCGAATAATTATTTGGTAAGGTTTCTGAACTTTTATCATACACACTTTTCAACTTGTCTTTAAAAACAACCTTTAAAGCTTCAGTAATATCAACACGGTTTTTGTGCATACCAATACTATGCGCCTGAAAAACCACATGCCCATTGTAATAGTCCATAATTAAACCCGGACAGCCATCGCCTTCGCCAAATATTAAACGAAATACATTTGTATTAGGAGTATTTAATTCTAAAAACTGACGGTATAAAAAAGCCTTTTCAATTTTTTTAACCCAAAAATCTACATTAATCTCTTGTTTACTAAAAGAGATGATACGACCAGTAATACTGCCTTTTTGGTAATGAGCTACACCTAAAAATTGCTCCTTGGCTGAGTAAATTTCTACAATATCACCATCTGCTAAATTAGCATCGGATGTTTTTATGGCGCCCGAAAAAATCCAAGGATGAAATCGTTGTACTGGAAATTCTTTGCCATTTTGTAATGTTATTTTCGAATATGCTGTCATCCTACAAATGTATCGTATTATTGATTTAAATGGCTTTTTAAAACTATTTTTTTACTTAAATTAGCCAAATAATAAAGTTAGTGTTTATGTCTAACCACTAACCACTAACCACTAACCACTAAATAATGACAACCTCTGAAATAAAACTAAAAATAACTGTTGACGAAAATCAATTACCACATAAAATAGAGTGGGAAGCACCAGATGCAAAAGAAGGTAGCGTTTGCAAAAGTATGATGTTAGCGCTTTGGGACGAAAAAGAAAACAATACGATGCGTGTTGATTTATGGACGAAAGACATGAGTGTAGATGAAATGAAAAAGTTTTTCCACCAAAACATAGTAACGCTTACCGATACTTATTTACGCGCTACAAATGACGATGCTACTGTGAAAGATATACGCGAATATATGAGTGGATTAGGGAAACGTATGGGTGTTTTAGCAAACGACTAATCATTTTATGAGAGCAGTAGCTTTAATAATTTGTTTTCTATTTATTAAAACTGCCTATGCTCAAAAAGTTGAAGAAGACATTCTTCAAAAAAAGTATACTGTTGCTCAAATCCGCGAGGATATTGATTATTCACACAAGTATTTACTGAAATTTCATCCTGATCCATACCGTTATATTAGTAAAGATTCTATCGATATTTTCGTTAAGCGTATTAAGGCAATCATTGATACGCCTTTAACCGAAATGCAAATTCGGTTTTATATACGCCAAATTATTACTAAAATAGGGTGTGGGCATACTGATGCGGTTGGATCTAAAGCTTATGTGAAAAAGCTTAATAAAATTAGCCGTTCGGTATTACCCATAAATGTATTTATTGATAAACAACAGAAAATGTATGTTTATAATAATTTAACGGGCGACACAACCATCAGTAATGGCGATGAAATTTTAGGTTTAGGTAAACACAAATCTATATCCATTTTAAAAACGATTTATTCAATTTATAGTAGTGATGGTTATAATGTGACTCAAAAAACAGAAGCCTTAAATTACGATTGGTTTAAATACTTTTATTCGTTTTGTTATGGTTTTAAACCAGTTTATCCAATTACGATTAAGCATAAAAATGGTGTAATTACATCCTATACTTTAGTGGGTATTGAAAGTAAAAAAGACACGGTTATATTTCCTATTCACGATACTGTTAATGCGATTCATAGTATTAAAACCTGCAAGTATAGCATCTCTAAACAAGATAGTAATTTGGCTATTATTGATGTTAATGCTTTTAAAGGAAGGCATTGGCGTCGCTTTTATAAACGTACGTTTGCTGACATCAACAAAAAACACATCCCTAATTTAGTGATTGATTTACGTAATAATGGTGGTGGCGAAATTATTAAAGGGCTTAATATGTTGTCATATTTAATTCCTGAAAAAGTAGTGGTACCTATTGATAGAAAACCTAATTTATTAGGGTTAAATCCACGCATTAAATCAGGTATTGGAGTAAGGCTTACGCAGCTTGTTATTTTTAATATGATGCCATCGTGGCCCAAGCATGGGCGTTTGCGTCATTATTTTGTAGCTTATCCAAAAAAGAAAAAAGCGTATAAAGGAAATGTGTTTGTTTTAGTAAATGGCAAATCTTTTTCGATGAGTTGTATAGAAGCTTCTTATTTAAAATATAAAGTTAATGCTAAAATTATAGGAACCGAAACAGGTGGAAATGTATTAGGGAGTAATGCGGCCGTTAGCGGAAAATTAATTTTACCAAATACTCGTGTTCGTATTGTTGTGCCTTTATATCATATTTATCATCAAATTAATACAACTAATAATGGTTACGGTGTTATACCCGATTTTGAAACAAGTTATACAATTGATGATGCGTTAAAAGGGACTGATGTTGATTTGCAAAAAGTGTTAGAACTTATAAAAACTAACTAATGCTATTGCGAACACGTTGGCTAAAATCGCGTAAGGCTTGGTTAAAAGAAGTGCCTTCATTTTCCATTTTATCTTTAATATAAATTGAAGCTAAAACGTGCGTTAATTGCTCGCCTTCATCATCGCCACCAACTTCTATACTTGGCTTTTGCTCGTCACAAATTGCAAGCTCAGCATCTTGTAATTGCGCTAAGGTATAGCGCTCCACTAATTTTTTTATTTCAGGTATTTTCATACTTAAAATTACTGATTATTTAGTTTTGATACAAAACAAAAAAACCATCCAGTGTAAGTGGATGGCCTTATGAATTTTAAAGCAAAATTAATTACTATTTTTCATTATTTTAGTTTTATAAACTTTATTATTAGCTGATAAAAGCATTAAATATAAACCGTTTGGTTCTTTTAATAAATCCATTTTTGTTTTATTCATTCCTTCCGTACAATCTAAAAATTCTTCTTTTACTTTACTTCCTTTTTCGTCATAAATTGTAATTTTCACATTTTCATTCGAAAAACATAAATAGTTTACTTCAAACTCTCCAATTGTAGGATTTGGAATAACATTAAAAATATCCTTTTCATTTCTAATGTTTACCGAAATAATTTTACTCCGTTTAAATTGTTTATCGAAATCAGTTTGAGTTAATCTATAATAATATATACCAGTACTTACATCCTTGTCGTTTAAACTATATTGTAATAAATTGGCGCTATTTCCTCCATGCGCTTTTGAATCGACTTCTCCTATTGGTTTAAAATACTGACCATCTAATGATTTTTCTACTGTAAAATAATCGTTATTAGTTTCAGATGTTGTTGCCCAAGTTAAATCAACCGATTTACCATTGAATACACCATCAAAATTTAATAATTCAATAGGAAGTGGACAAGCAATGGATCCTCCATTACTTAAACCCCAGTTAATGCTAAACCCTGCTCCACCAACACTCCATTTATTTACCATTAAGTAATAAATATCTCCGGCTGTAATGCGCAATGTATCTACTCTCCCATTACCTAACACATCTTCATTAAAATCCGTCTCTGTACCAACCATCCCTGTTGTGGCGGTTGAAATTGCATAGGTACAACGTATTGGAGAGGCTCCCAAACCTAAACATGAACTAGCTTGGTATAAAGCAAAGTCATAGTCATCAGTGCCGTTTGAAGAGGTGATAATCATTGACATAGTACCAGATTGAGTAACAATAATTTTGTACCAACTTGTAAAATTCTCACTAATATTACAACCGCCACAGCCATCAGATGTAAGCCCTGGCCCAGTACTAGCACCTGTTAAAGCAGTATTAGCACATACCGTTATTGCATTTGAGCAGTCGTTATTATCTGTTCCATTAGGCCCACCACTTGTTGGTGCAGCTGTTGCGCATGGTACACAAGATAATACTGATGTCCAGCCCGCAGTTTGAGTTGATCCATTTGAAAAAAACCAAAAACCTAAACACCCACTTTTGTCAGCAGAAGTAAATGGACCTAGAGCTCCTGCACCATTTACGACAGCTAAATAGGGCGCACTCGGCTGAGTTGGGCCATCATCGATAATTAAAAAATCACATGGACTTCCTCCACACATTGAATTATCAACATTAAATGCAGAAAACGTAACACGTAAACACTGTCCTGCAGTACTTGGACAAAACGTACGATAGGCGGCTGAGTTAGCTGCATAATTTCCTGCCCCCCCGCCGCTATCAAAAAAACTACCAGAGCAGGTGTTTACCATACAAGTTCCAACATTCGCATTTTGTAAACCAGTTATTGGCTGAAGATAACCTGTACCTGCTGCACATGTTGCAGTACAAACTCCTCCGCAATCTATACCACTCTCGTTTTGATTTTGAATTCCATCTGAGCAAGTTTCAAGTAAAGCTCCAATACAAAAGTTACCAGTAGCGCCAGCAAAACCATCAATTAACACAAAATAGGTGCCTGCAGTTGCTATAGCTGTTGTTGCAATAGGGTTAACACCTGAGCCACTATTATCATCACAAGCTAATTCTGTAAAAACACCAGTACATGAGTTATTTGAAGAGGAAAAAATAGCAATTTGTGCATCAAAATTTGTTGAGGGATAATCAGCTGTTAATGACAAAACGGTAGGTGCAGTGGCAACTACTACTTTATACCACAATCCATTTTCTGTAGTAAAACAACTACCTGTTCCGTCACCAGCGCTCGTGCCACCAGCATTTGTAGCACACACAGAGGCACCGTTTGGTGTTAAGGCAATTGCCCCACATTTTACATCATTAGCTGGGGGTGGTATGGTTGTTAAACAAAAAGTAAACGTACCGGTTGCATTGCTAGGTCTTGACATTAATACATAGTAAGTATTACCTGGAACCATACCTCCAATAACACCCGTTAAAGGCCCTGCACCACAGGCAGAACCAATTGCAGCTAAACCAGCACATGCGCCAGTAGAAGAAAAAATATTCATTTCGAGAGTACCAGCTGCGCCTGTAACATTATAACTTATGCCACCATTAGTTGCAACAAAACGATACCAAACATCTTTATGTTGCCCATTTGCCCCTGTGGTAGCGCAACCAGCTGTACCTGTTAAATTGTCTGCATCGGCAGCAATAATGTTGCCCGAATTACAAGTGCCATTATCAGCAACCAAAATTGAGCCAGCGCACGCATCGTTAGCAGACTGACTATAAAATGCTAATGATAGAAAAAGAAATGATATAAGTAGAAATAGATTTTTTTTCATTAATCAAATTTTATGTGGTTAATGTATTGTTCTTTTTTAGTTATTATATACTGCTGCATATGGATAGGGAATTTAGCAAAAGCACTAAAAGGAACCAAATCAGAAATTAAGGTAATTTCATTTTTATTTGAAGGTATATTATTTACTTGAGGTGTTTTTTTATAATTGATAATAAAATCTTCAATTTGTCTTTCTTCATCAGAAGAAATAATAGTACTTAAAGTCGTCACTACCAAACCACTTGTAGGAATGGTACCATGAAAAGCGGCTTGTTTTTTTTGATAAATAACTGAGTCGTTAAACATTTTTTCAAATTGTTGAATTTCTGTTTGAGAAAAAGCAACAAAAGAAAAAGTTAAAAAGAAAAATAGTATAGCTCCAATTTTCATATAAAAAATTTTGTTTAGAAGTAAATATACAAAAAAAAATCAATATCCTAATTTTTAAGATGTTTTTTAACATATTCAATTGCTTGAATGTCATTTAATTGAGCAGCTTTTTTTATATCATCAACACCTTGTTTATTTTGATTAAGTTTTAATTTCAATAATCCACGATTGTATAAAGCATTTGAAAATAAAGAATCAAGAACTAGAACATAATCATAATTAATAACAGCTTCTTGTGTTTTATTTAAAATTGATAATGAAAGAGCTTTGCCAAAATAGGCGCCCTTATGGTTGCTGTTAATTTTTATACAATCATCAAAATCTCGAATAGCTAATGAATCATAACCGAGAGCTGAGTAGGAAAACCCTCTGCAATAATAGGAGTTTGCATCCTCGGGTTTTAAATAAATAGCTTTTGAAAAATAATTTATAGCATCCGTGTATTTACCAATATTTAAAAGTTCATAGCCTTTATCATAAAAAATATTAAACGAATCTATTTGAAAACTAGTTTCATTTGAGCTATTTTTAATTAAGTTTTTT
>JAYSTR010000184.1:0-20089 GCA_043719555.1 Bacteroidota bacterium
ATAGGCCGTAATTACGCAGAACACGCTAAGGAATTAAAAAATGAAATTCCTACAGAACCCGTTTGGTTTTTGAAGCCAGATACAGCTTTATTAAAAGATGGCGAACCTTTTTATTACCCTGAGTTTACAAAAGATTTACATCACGAAATTGAAGTCGTAATTAAAATTAGTAAAGTTGGCAAACACATAGATGAAAAATTTGCTCACAAATATTACGATGAAATAGGCTTAGGCATTGATTTTACTGCGCGCGATATACAAAATGAATGCAAAGCAAAAGGTATGCCTTGGGAAAAAGCCAAAGCCTTTGATGGGTCTGCTCCAATTGGAAAATTTATTAAAAAAGAAACCATAGGCGATTTAACTGATATTAATTTTGAATTAAAAGTAAATGGTATTACTAAACAAATAGGAACTACAAACGATTTGTTGTTTAGTTTTGATAAAGTGATTACTCACGTATCAAAATATGTAACGCTTAAAGTTGGCGATTTAATTTATACTGGTACTCCTAAAGGTGTTGGTGCAGTTACTATTGGCGACAAACTACAAGGGTATATGCAGGGCGATTTATTTTTTGAGTTTGAAGTAAAATAAAATTATTTCAAAAAGCGATTGTCTGTTAAGGAATTTAAAAATGTTTCTAAATCATTTTTTTCTTGTTCATTCAAATGCAAAGGCTTTAAAAGTAAACTATCTCTGTTTACCGAATTTGCAATAATTTTATCAGGTTCGTTGTAATAATCAATAACTTCTCTTAGAGTTTTAAACATGCCATTATGCATATAAGGCTTAGTAATAGCTATGTTTCGAAGACCAGGTGTTTTAAATTTCCCTAAATCTGTGATGTTTTTTGTAACGATGTAGCGTCCGCTATCATTTAATTCTTTACCATTAAATAACCCAATGTTTCTAAATAAATCAGTTGTGAAATCAGGCCCAAAATGACAATCAAAACATTTTCCTTTTTCGTTAAAAATAGTTTGCCCACGTTTAGCTGATTCAGAAAATAGTGAAGTATCTTTTTTATTCATGTAATTATCAAAAACGGAGTTACTGGTTTCCAATGTTTTTTCGTAAGCCACAATCGCATCTATCACATTTTTTTTAGATACTTGCTCATTAAATATTTTTTTAAAAAATGCCGAGTATTGTTTATGATTACGTAAACGATTAACGGCTTCTGTTAATGGTAAATTCATTTCAATAGGGTTTTCAATAGGGCCTATGGCTTGCTCTTCCAAACTCTCAGCTCTTCCATCGTGAAAAAAGAAATTTCGTAACCCTTGATTCATAGCCGTTGGCGTATTTCTGTTTCCTTTTGCACTATCAACTCCAAAACTAAAAGGTACATTATCTGCAAAAGCAAATTGTGGTTTGTGACATGACGCACAACTCACCGTATTATTACTTGATAGGATAGAATCAAAAAATAATAACTCGCCTAATTGTTCTATCGTTTGTGGTTCTTTTAAAATCTTTTCGGTTTGAGGTTGAGAGCACGAACTAACAATAAGCGAACTGATTATAAATAAAAAAAATGATTTCATACAATTTAAATTAAAAAAAAGAGGATTGTTTTTTTTGCCAAGAATTTATATTTCGTTTTTATTTTAATAAAAAAGCAGAACTCTTTGTTCTGCTTTTTAAAATTTAGATTTTAATTTTATTTATCTCTTTTCTTTAACCATTCAGTTACTGCTGGCGCTAATTCTTTTTGAGATCGGCTGCCAACAAACACACCAATGTGTCCGCCTTTAAAACTATACAATTCTTTATCGGTACTGCCAACATAATCGTTTAAAGGAATAGTGGCAGATGGTGGCACTAAATGATCTTCGGTTGCGTATATGTTTAATAAGTTACAAGTTAAATTTTTTAAATTCACCTTTTTGCCACCTACTTCTAATTCGCCTTTTATTAATTTATTGCCTTGGTATAAATCAATCATAAATTGTTTAAAGCATACACCCGCTTGGTCAGGACTTTCGCTAATCCATTTTTCCATACGTAAAAAATTCAACAATTTATCTTTATCATCCATTGAGCTTGATAAAGTTTGTTGTTTATGAATTTTCATCATGGGTTTCAACATATCAAATCCTTGGTTTAAAAACTCACCAGGAACCAACCCATCAAAGCCAGCTACTAATTTTTCAAAATCCATATCCTTACTCCATCTAAAAAGTAAGCCATCATTGGTACTAAAATCAATAGGTGTAACGTGTGTTACTAAGTTTTTAATTTTATTTGGATATAAGGAAGAGTATATAACACTAAACGTTCCACCTTGGCAAATACTTAAAATATTAATTTTCTCTACTCTGTTTTTTTTACGAATAAAATCAACACAATTATTAATGTAGCCATTTATATAATCATCTAAGCTGGTAAATTTATCAGCTTTAGTAGGGTTTCCCCAATCAATTAAATACACATCTAAGCCAACATTTAGTAGGTTTTTGATGTAACTTCTATCTGGCTGTATATCCAACATTTTGTAGGTGTTTACTAAGGCGTAAACAATTAGCACGGGTGTTTTATACGTTGGCTCCGTTTCTCTATCGTATTTGTATAATGTTAATTTATCTTCATTGTAAACAGCTGTTTTAGCTGTTGTTGCAATTTCTACTTCATCTATTTGATTTAATGTGTCGTAGCTTTTTAAAAGTGTTGAATTCAGGCGTGCGAATTCTTCTACCAATTTGTTTTCCATAGAGCTTATTTTGATAGGGTTAAATTACAAGTTTTATTTTATTTATTTGATATTTTTTAAACAAAAAAAGACTGCTCACAAACACGAGAGCAGCCTTTTTATTATTGCGCTATGAACACAAATAGTTTATTTCTTTTTTGCTTTTGCAGCTCTTTCTTCGTCAAATAACTCTACAGATGCAGCATTAGCCATAGCTAATTTTGTTTGCAAATCTTTAACTTGTTTTTTTAAATCGTGCATAGTTTGGTAAACTTCTTCCATTTCACTTTTAAAAGTTAAAGGATACGCCTGAAAAGCATTTTCAAATTGAGATTCAAAATGTTTTTTCACATCCATAGTTAAATTTAAGGCGTCTGCTTTTACTTTGCTAAATTCATCTGTAGCAAATAATTCCGAAAACATTTTCTCGTTAGTTTTAATAAATTCAGCATATAACTCATTAGGTGTTGGCATTGTAAAAGTACCAGGTTTCATATCTTTGTACTTCTCTTTTGCTTCAGCAGCTAAAGTTTCCATAGATGTTTGCATTGTTTTATATAAATGCGCTTGTAATTCAGATTGTTTAATTGAATACTCTGCAACCTTATCCATTAAAGCAATAGTAGCTTCAATCGTTTCTTTTTCTTTACCTGCATTTGAAGCTTTTAATAAAGGTTCGAATGTTTTACCGAAAACGTTATTTACGTTAGCATATAACTCACGTAATTTATCGCCATTGCCACTAAACATATCAGGAAAGTTAGTTGACATATTTTGCATTTGTGCATAATATTCTTTTCCTAAATTATTACGGTCAACAAAAAAATGTTGAACTTGTTTCATACCGTTATCGTAAACATCTTTTAAGTTTGCATTATTAAAAAATGATGAGAAAACTTGCTCAGTCATTTTTTTATAATTATCAGTAGTATAAATGTTTTTCCAAGTTTCAACCGAAAAGTCGTTGTTTTTAACAGCGCTCATAATTGGCTGAAAAAACTCTTGAGCTTTCATATACATTTGGCTTCCTTCGTACATGTTTTTAAACATATCTGCATTAAACGGATTGCTTAAGTTTTTTGAAAATGTATCGTAAGTTGAGTTCATTGAACCCATAAAGCTATTGTAAGTATTAGTAAAGGCATTATTCATAGTCGAAAAACTATTGGTATAATCATTAGCTCCTTTTCCAAAGTTTAACATAGAGTTATAAATGCTTTGGTTAAAATCTGCCATTTGTTTTGCACTACCCATTTGTTGAGTATACCAGTTTTTGAAAAACTCTTCTGGTTTAGTTTCTGCACTCATAAAAGGGTTAGCAGTATTTAATCCCATGTTAGCAAACATAGAATTTTGTTTTTCCATCATGTCTTTAAATGCATTTTGACTTTCGCCTACGATGTTACCATTAGAAAATGATGTTTGAAATTTTTTGGCAGAATCCATCCAAGTATTCATTGCGTTAGCTTGCGCATCCATTAAATTGTCGATGATTGGGTTGTTTGTTTTCATTTCTTGAGAAAAAAGTTAATTTAAAATTTGTATAAATTCTGGAAAAACTTCATTTCCCCCAAAATTCTGTGCAAATGTCGACATTTTTTCCTATACGTGTCAAGTTATTTTGTGTTATTTTTCTGTTAAATCATCTCTTTTATATGATATTTCGTCGAAAATCAGTTTTTTTACAAAAGTCTCGAAAAAACGATTATTTTTAAGGTAAAACAAATAGACTCATTTATATGATAGAATTAGGACAAACGTACTCGCACGATTTTAAATTTTCACAAGAAGAAGTTAACCGCTTTGCTGATGTTACCGGCGATAAAAACCCCGTGCATACAGATGCTGATTTTGCGGCTAAAACAATGTTTAAAAAACCAATTATGCACGGTATGTTGGGTGCTGCATTGTTTAGTAAAGTATTTGGCGTGTTATTTCCTGGCGAAGGAACTATTTATTTAAAACAATCGTTAAGTTTTTTAAAACCAATGTATGTTGAAGTAGATTATGAAGCAGTGTTTACAGTGAAAGAATTAATGAAAGATAAAAATAGAGCTGTGATTGAAACATTAATTAAAGATAAAACGACTGGTAACATTTGCACTAGTGGCGAAGCTACAGTAATGAATGTTGACAAAATTAAATAATAACGTATTAATTAGTAACCAAATAAAACTATCATATTATGAACTCAGCAAATAAAAATCGTACGGTATTAGTTACTGGTGCTACAGGTGGATTAGGAACGGCTATGTGTAAAAAATTATTTACAGATGGCTATAAAGTAGTTGGTAATTACCATACCAAAGAAAAAGCTGAAAAGTGGATGATTGATATGAAAAGCGAAGGCTATGATATTGAATTGTTTTATGGAGATGTAAGTGATTTTGATAGTTGCACAAAAATGATTGAAGCTATTAATGCCAAATACGGACACATAGATACCTTGGTTAATAATGCGGGTATTACTAGAGATGGACGTTTGGTAAATATGAGTGTAGAGGATTGGCACGCAGTGATTAATACCAATTTAAATTCGGTATTTAATTGTACGCGTAATGTAATACAAGGAATGATTGATAGAAAATTTGGACGTGTGATTAATATTTCTTCAGTTAATGGTCAGCGTGGACAATTTGGGCAAACTAATTACTCAGCAGCGAAAGCGGGTATGCACGGGTTTACTAAATCATTATCGGTAGAGGTTGCAAAATATGGTGTTACAGTAAATACTATTTCTCCGGGTTATATTGGTACGGATATGGTAATGGCTGTTCCCGAAAAAGTATTAACGCAAATTGTAGCTCAGGTTCCTATGGGACGTTTAGGTGGTACGCACGAGGTAGCACATTTAGTGTCGTTTTTAGCGAGTGAAGAAACCAGTTTTATTACGGGTGCTAATTATAGCATTAATGGCGGACAACACGTTTATTAGTAATTAAAATTTTAGTAATAAACAAAGCTCATCATTACTGATGAGCTTTGTTGTTTGGATACTGAATGCAAAAAAATGTATATTTAGCTAGGGATACTATTGATTTTTTGTATAATTGATATAACTGAAATTTATAATTTAAAGTGAGGATGAATAATAATTTTAAAAGATATGACGATAGAAAAAATTACAGTATTGGAGAAATTTAATAACTGGATAAAACAGTCAATAACAATTAGATTAATAACAATAGGCGTTTTAATTCTCTTACTATTGATACCAATCTCAATGGTTGAGAATTTAATTAGTGAGAGAGAAAACAGAAAAGAAGACGCTATAAAAGAAGTTAGTTCTAAATGGGGAGAACAACAAACTATTAAAGGGTTAATTATTAGTGTTCCGTTTAAAACATACTCAAAGGTTTATGAAGAAGACAAATCAGAAAAATTTAAGTTAGTCGAATCAATTGAATACGCACATTTTTTGCCAGAAATGTTAAATATTTCGGGCGTAATTAACCCAGAAATTAGATATAGGGGTATTTATGAGGTAATCGTTTACAATTCGAAAATTAAATTAAATGGAAGTTTTATAGTGCCAAGTTTTGAAGACTGGAAAATGGACAAAGAAAATATAATGTGGGATAACGCTTTCATTTCATTAGGACTTTCCGATTTACGAAGTATACAAGATGAAATATCAATTACTTGCAATGAAAAAAAACTTTCATTCAATCCAGGCGTTGAATCAAATGATGTAATTCAAAGTGGAATTAGCGCGAAGTTTCCAATAATTATGTTTGATTCAATATCAAAGAAAATAAATTTTTCTTTGGAACTTAACTTTAATGGTAGTTCAAGTCTTAATTTTATTCCATTTGGAAAAATTACAAAAGTTAATATTGAATCAAAGTGGAAAAATCCGAGTTTTGACGGAGCATTCCTGCCTGATAATAGAGAGGTTAATATAGATGGATTTAATGCAACGTGGAATGTGTTACATTTAAATCGGTCTTATCCACAGAAATTCAAAGGTGCGATTGAAGGCATTGATGAGTCGGCTTTTGGAGTAAATTTATTTATTCCAGTTGATGAATATCAAAAAAGTATGCGTTCTGCAAAATACGCATCAATGTTTATTACTTTAACTTTTTTAATTTTCTTTTTTGTTCAAATTTTAAATGGAGTTAAAATTCATCCTATTCAATATATCATTGTTGGTTTGGCTCTTTGTGTATTTTATACTTTGCTAATTGCCTTGTCAGAACACATAAAATTTAGTTTTAGTTATTTAATTGCAAGTGTTTCTGTAATCAGTTTAATAACGTTATATGCTAGAAGTATTTTTAATAAAAAAATGCTTACTTGGCTTGTCTTTTTTATTTTATCAGCACTTTATATATTTATTTATTCAATTATACAAATGGAAGACTATGCTTTGCTTATGGGAAGCATAGGATTATTCTTAGTACTAGCTACAATTATGTATTTGTCTAGAAAAATAAATTGGTATGACATTAATACAAAAGGTGAATAAAATGATTGCACTAAGTATTTATAAAAAACTCCAACTAATTTAGTTGGAGTTTTTTGGTTTGCATTTCGACTTCGCTCAATGTGACAGACAGAATATTACAAAGTGATATTAACGAAAATTATTTATTTCTAAATACAATTACTTTATCAAATACATCTACTACAATTTCTTTGGCTTTATCTATTTTATCGGCTAACAATTGTTTAGATAGTTCATTTAAAATTTGTTTTTGTAATACACGTTTCACAGGTCTTGCGCCATAGTGCGGGTCGTAACCTAATTGCGCTAACCAATCAATAGCCTCCTCAGTAACTGATAAAGCAATGTGTTGTTCCGCTAATCTATTTACAATTTGTTGGAACTGAATTTTCACAATATTATTTACATCATCTCTGTTTAAGGGTTCAAACATAATCACTTCATCAATTCTATTTAAAAACTCTGGACGAATAGTTTTTTTTAATAATTCAAATACTTCTGATTTTGTTTTTGCTAATACTGCATCTTTATTAAATTCAGTTAAGTCATCAAAATTTTCTTGTATTAAATGCGAACCAATATTAGAAGTCATTATCACAATCGTATTTTTAAAATTTACGGTTCTGCCTTTGTTGTCCGTTAAGCGGCCATCATCTAGCACTTGCAATAAAATATTAAAAACATCCGGATGCGCTTTTTCAATCTCATCTAATAAAATAACCGAATATGGTCTGCGTCTTACCGCTTCTGTTAATTGTCCACCTTCATCAAAACCAACATACCCCGGAGGCGCACCAATTAAGCGACTTACGGAATGGCGTTCTTGATATTCACTCATATCAATACGTGTCATCGCATTTTCGTTATTAAATAAATAATCGGCTAAGGCTTTGGCTAATTCGGTTTTACCAACACCCGTTGTTCCTAAAAAGATAAAAGAGCCAATAGGTTTTTTTGCATCTTGTAAACCAGCTCGGCTACGACGCACTGCATCAGCAATACTTTCAATGGCTTGGTGCTGACCAACCACACGTTTATGTAACTCTTCTTCTAAATGCAATAATTTTTCGCGCTCACTTTGTAACATACGCGATACAGGAATTCCTGTCCACGCCGCAATCACATCGGCTATGTCTTCGCTATCAACTTCTTCTTTTACTAATTGCGATCCGTTTGCTTTTGCTTCACTCAGTTTTGATTCTAATTCAAATAACAACGCTTCTGATTGTTGAATTTTGCCATAACGTATTTCGGCTACTTTACCAAAATCGCCTTGTTTCTCGTAGTTTGAGGCCTGATGTTTTAAATCTTCGATTTCTAATTTTACTTTTTGTACACCTTCAATGGCTTCTTTTTCGCTTTGCCATTTTGCTTTTAAAGAGATGCGTTTATCATTTAAATCAGCTAACTCTTTATTAAGAATATCAACCTTTGCGGTTTCATTTTCACGCTTCATTGCTTCACGTTCAATTTCGAGTTGCATAATTTTTCGCTCTAATTCATCTAATTCTATTGGCATAGAGTTAATTTGCATACGTAATTTACTTGCAGCTTCATCCATTAAGTCAATAGCTTTGTCTGGTAAAAAACGATCGCTAATATAACGTTGCGATAATTCCACAGCAGCAATAATGGCTTCATCTTTAATACGAACTTTGTGATGTGTTTCATATTTTTCTTTAATACCACGTAAAATAGAAATCGCATCCTCTTCACTAGGTTCATCTACCATTACCTTTTGGAATCGGCGTTCCAGAGCTTTATCTTTTTCGAAATATTTTTGATATTCATTTAAAGTTGTTGCACCAATGGCTCTTAACTCACCACGCGCTAACGCGGGTTTTAAAATATTGGCAGCATCCATAGCACCATCGCCACCTCCTGCACCAACCAAGGTATGTATCTCATCAATAAATAATACGATGTCGCCATCGCTGCTAATCACTTCTTTAACTACAGCTTTTAAACGCTCCTCAAATTCGCCTTTATATTTCGCACCTGCAATTAAAGCACCCATATCTAAGGAGTACACTTGTTTTGATTTTAAATTTTCGGGTACATCACCATTTATAATACGATGCGCTAAACCCTCTGCTATGGCTGTTTTACCAACACCTGGCTCGCCCACTAAAATAGGATTGTTTTTGGTACGACGTGATAATATTTGTAACACTCTACGTATCTCTTCATCACGGCCAATTACTGGGTCCAACTTTCCATTACGTGCTTGTGTGTTTAAGTTAATGGCATATTTATTTAAAGAGTTGTAAGTTTCTTCTGCCGACTGACTTGTGACATTAGAACCTTTACGAAGCTCAAGAATAGCTGCTTTTAATTCTTTTTCTTTAATACCATTATCTTTTAAAAGTTGAGATACTGCATCGCCACTTGCTAAAATACCTAATAGTAAATGTTCGATAGAAACGTATTCATCTTTAAATTCTTTTAAATAATTGGTTGCTTTTGCAACAGTTTGATTTGCATTATTAGATAGGTAGGGTTGCCCTCCGCTTACTTTAGGATAAGAGTTAACGATGGCGTCTACTGTTTTTGAAAAGACAGATTGATTAACGCCTAATTTTTTTAAGATAAAAGGAGTGACGTTTTCATCCACTTCTAAAATGGCTTTTAAAATGTGACCATTTTCGATAGCTTGATTACCATTGATGGTTGCAATTTGCATAGCTTGTTGTATAGCCTCTTGCGATTTAATAGTGAAGTTATTTAAGTTCATAATAGTTAATGTTTTTTAGTTTTTTAGAAATAATTTGTTTAACCATGAATATTGTTTTATTGAATTCTAAAAACTTTATTCGAACAACTCTCCTCAAATGATATTCCATTTAAAATTAACTGAAATTTCGTCGGTAAAAAAGGATATTATACGACTAATTGGCTGATATTACTCATATTTTATGACGAATAGACTTGAATGAATTTTTAAAATATTCGTAAAAAAACTGTAAATTGTCATTCGTAAAATTTATTAAGCATTGTTTTTCTTTTTATCTAAAATATTAGCATTTATTATTGCACCTTATACCTGGATATTTTTCGGGTTATTTTTTCTATTAAAAAAAGTATGGTATACATCTTTTAAAAAGTATGTGATTGCATTATCTGTTTTCACATACATCATTTCAAATTCTTTTTTAGTTGATGAAGTAGTGTGCGCTTGGGAATATGTGGATGATGATATTTATTTGAAAAAATCTAAATACGATATGGCTGTTGTATTAGGCGGAATGGGCCGAATAGATGAACGCCAAAATCGTTTTGATTTTGGTTACTCGGGCGATCGTTTGTTTCAAACATTAGAAATGTATTATAAAGGCAGAGTTAATAAATTATTAATTACAGGTGGTTCGGGTAGTATTAGTAAACCGAATCAGCGCGAAGCTATTTATGTTAAAAAATATTTATTAAACATTGGCATACCTGATAGTAATGTTGTTATCGAAAATGACTCAAAAAATACTTACGAAAATGCCGTCTTTACAAAACGTATTTTAGATAGCTTACAGTTTAAGGGTTCAATCTTGCTCGTAACATCGTCGTTTCATATGCGTCGGTCCTTAGCTGTTTTCGAAAAAGCAGGTTATAAAAACATCACACCTTTTATTACCAATAAAATTACTGGAGTACGTAAATTTGAAATTGATTATTGTTTTATTCCTAACATAGATGCGCTGTTATCATTGAATTTAATTGTACACGAAATGTTTGGATACGTGATGTATAAGCTCCAAGGATATATTTAATTAAAAATATTACTAAAATTTTATGGAATAATCGTTCCGTTTGCATCTTAGTATTAAAATGCCACATTATGAAAACTAAAAAAATTATAACACTAGCAATGATGCTTTGTGCTTCTATTGTTATTGCCCTGAGTGTATTTACAACTACTTTTACCAAACAAACATCAGCCTTGCTTAGTTTTGGCAAAAATGATAACTATGAAAAGTTATGGAAGCGTGTAGATAGTTGTCAGGAAAAGGGGCTAACAGAAAGCGCCATAAAGGTTGTGAATGTTATTTACTTAAAAGCCAAAACTGAAAACAATGCACCGCAATTTGTAAAAGCTATTTTGCATCGTATGAAGTTTGAAAGTTATAAAGAAGAGTTCTCACTAGAGAAATCTATTTTTAAACTACAAGATGAAGTGAAGGTAGCGAAGTTTCCTATTAAGCCAGTTTTACAAAATATTTTAGCAGATGCATTTTGGCAGTACTATCAAAATAATCGTTGGAAATTTCATAATAGAAGTACCACTGTTAATTTTAAAAATGATGATATACAAACTTGGGATTTAAAAACCCTTACCAATGCCGTTATAGTTAACTACAAAGCTTCGTTAAAAAGTGCAGATAGTTTAAAGCGTACAAAATTAAATATATACGATGATATTCTGTACAAAGGAACAACTGAATGTCGCGAATGGCGCCCAACTTTATATGATTTTTTAGCGCATCGCTCCCTCGATTTTTTTATGAATACCGAAGCGGATGTTTCAAGAGCGGCTAATCAATTTAATTTAAATGATGAAAATTATTTAAAACCTTATATAGATTTTGTGTCTTTAAAAATTCAAGAGCCAACTGATAGTTTAGAAAATAAGTACTACGCACTGATGCTATTAAAGGACTTAACAAAGTTTCACATCAATGATATTAAACCCGATGCATTAATAGATGTAGAATTACAGCGGTTGGATTACGTGTGCAGAAATTCGCAACATCCTAAAAAAGACACGATTTATTTTAACTCTTTAAAAGCATTGCAAAATAAATTTTCGACTAATAGCCGTGTTACCGAAATTGATACACGTATCGCTAATTGGTATTTACAACAAGCCAATAACTTTAATCCTTTAAAAGATGACGCACATAAATGGCATAAAAAAATTGCTAAAGAAATTTGCGAAAATGCTATTAAAAAGTTTCCAAATTCGTATGGCGCAAAAGAGTGTAAAAACCTTCTTCAATCTATAATAAACAAAAATTGTAATTTAACTATAGAGGAAGTTAATGAGCCAAATAAGCCGTTTAGAGCGCTTGTTACTTCAGCTAACATTAATAAACTTTATTTTAAAATCCTAAAAACAACAGCGCAGGATTTACGAACACTATTTAGAAAACATTACGAAAAAAAATTATTTGAAAAACTTAATTCTCTACCAGTTGTAAAAACGTTTAATCAAGAACTTATTGATGATGGCGATTTTAATAGCCACAATACAGAAATTAAATTACCTGAGTTAGAAGAAGGTTATTACATTGTATTGTATTCGTTAACCAATGATTTTAAGTATACTGATAACATTAATGCTTATGCAACCTGTGTTGTTTCTAATATTGCCTCTATAGAGCGTCGCAATGCAGATGGCTCTTATGATATTTACACGATGCATCGCCAAACTGGAGATGTGTTACCAAATGTAGCGGCTCAAATTTGGTTTGATAATTACGATTATAATGAACGTGAACAAAAATTAACCAAAGGAGAAACTTTAAAAACGGACTCTAAAGGATTTTTGCATTTAAAAAATGATTTGATTAGCAATCGTCAGTTTTATATAGAGTACATTAATGGCAATGATACGTATTATAACAATCAAGGGTTTTATACCTATAAGCCGAACAATACTGATTACACACAAATTCGCTCGTTTATTTATACGGATAGAGCAATATACAGACCTGGTCAAACAGTTTATTTTAAATCAATTGTTTTGCAAAGCACTAATAACGAAAAACACGAATTAAAAATTAATTATCCAATTACAGTTACTTTTTATGATGTCAACTATCAAAAAATAAAAGACATTAGTTTAACAACGAATGAATTTGGAACAGTGAGTGGTTCATTTACTGCGCCACAAGGCGGATTATTAGGGCAAATGCAAATAACGGATGGCCACGGTAGTGCTTATGTATCAGTTGAAGAATATAAGCGTCCGAAATTTGAAACAGAATTTAATATTGTAAAAGGAAGTTATAAATTAAACGATGAAGTTACTGTTACTGGTTTTGCTAAAGCGTATGCAGGTAATTTTATTGATGGAGCAAAAGTAAATTATCATGTGGTACGTACAACGAATTACCCTTACTGGTATTGGTGGTATCGCCCTTATAATTCAACTAATGCTGAAGTAGAAATTACCAGTGGTGAAACCGTTAGTAATGATACAGGAACGTATGTGATTAAATTTAAAGCATTGCCAAATGAGGCAGATAATAAAGCGAGTTATGCAACCTACAATTACAGAGTAATGGCTGATGTGGTTGATATAAATGGAGAGACGCATAGTACGGAAACAAATGTAATGATTGGCTATCAGGCCATAACATTAACAATTAATAATGATGAAATTACAGATGTTGTTAAATCAAAACCTATAAAAATTTCAACTACTAATTTAAATGGAGCACCCGAAGCTACTAAAGGTACTTTTGCTATTTATAAATTAAAGCAACTACAAAAAGTTTTTCGTAGTAGATTATGGTCTCAGGCAGACAGACACGCTTTAACAAAAGAGGATTACTATAAAACTTTCCCGAATGATTTGTATGCAGATGAAGCCAATAAATACACATGGGAACGAGAAAATATGGTTGTTGATAAAACCTTTGATACTGGAGCTAAAACAGAATACGATTTAAATATCGAATTAAAAAACTTAAACCCAGGAGTGTATGTGATTGAAGCCATCTGTAAAGATAAATTTGGCGAAGAAGTTAAAGCCCTTAATTATATTACCCTTATAAATAGCACAACTAATACTTTACCTGAATTAAAACCAGATTGGTTTTATTGTCCAGTTACTAAAGTCGAACCAAATGATAAAGTTCAATTTGCATTAGGATCGGGTTATGGTGCAGTTAATTATTTATCGGAAGTTGAACATCAAGGTAAAATCACATCCTCTAAACAATTAACTACTTCTATGAAATTAAACGACGTGTTGGTTGAGGAATTGCACCGTGGTAATTTTACACTCCATCAATCATTTATGAAGTATAATCGTTTTTATACTCATAACACCACCATTAATGTTCCTTATACGAATAAAGAGTTGGATATAAACTTTGAAACTTTCCGTAATAAATTATTACCAGGTCAGGCTGAAGAATGGAAATTGATTTTAAAAGATAAAAAAGGAGAGAAGGCTGCTGCTGAAATGGTTGCGAGTATGTACGATGCCTCGTTAGATGCATTTAAAAGCAACGATTGGTTTTTTAATATTTACAATAGTTATTATTCTCAACTGAATTGGTTATCATCTAATGGTCGTGCTGCCAATTCTACTGAGTACAATACCTTTAAACAATCCTACGAAAGTATGCCTGTTCGTAGTTACGATCAATTAAATTATTTTGGATTAGAGTTTTATCAATATCAGTATAATTATAGAGGAGGGGATGGAGACGCTGTTGCATTAGATGAAGTTCAAATGGTCACTTCTGGTTCTACAATTACAAGAGAGGAATCTGAAAATAAGCCTAAAACAAAATCAGCTGCACCAGCAATGATGTCTATGAATAAAAACGCTGATGCAACAACCGTAAATTTTACTCCACCAGTAATTAAGAATGATGAATTGGAGTCAAATGCACCTATGGCAGGAAAAAAAGAGACTTCGAGTGGCTCAGCCTCCAGTAATTTAAATAATATTAAAGCACGAAGTAATTTTAATGAAACTGCTTTTTTCTTCCCTCAACTACAAACCAATGCTAATGGTGAAATAGCGATTAAATTTACTGTTCCCGAAAGTTTAACTAAATGGAAAGTAATGGGGTTTGCACATACCAAAGATTTAAAATATGCACAGTTTCAAAAGGAAGTTATTACCCAAAAAGATTTAATGGTGCAACCAAATGTTCCTCGCTTTTTAAGAGAAGGCGATAAATTAACGTTCATTACTAAAATTGTGAACTTATCAGATAAGGATTTAAGTGGCACTACTGAATTAAAATTTTATGATGCTTTAACGGAAAAAGACATTACATCCTTGTTAATTAATTCAAACGCTTTGCAAAATTTCTCTGTAAAAAAAGGTTTAAGTTCACCGATAGAGTGGAGTTTGTCCGTGCCAGAAAGTTATTCCGCTATAAAATACAAAGTAGTTGCAGCAGCTGGTAATTTTACAGATGGCGAAGAACAAGCAATTCCTGTTTTAACTAATCGTATGTTGGTGACAGAGAGTTTACCAATGCCAATACGAAGTAATCAAACAAAAGAGTTTTCGTTTACAAAATTTATTAATCAAAACAATCATTCAACGACGTTAAAAAATCATTCCTATACTTTAGAGTTTACTGCAAACCCAGCTTGGTATGCGGTGCAAGCATTGCCTTATTTAATGGAGTATCCTTATGAGTGTGCAGAGCAAACTTTTGCACGTTATTATGCGAATAGTTTAGCGAGTTATGTTGTAAACTCAAAACCAAAAATCAAACAAATATTTGATGCTTGGAAAACATCTAGCCCTGATGCATTTTTATCTAATCTCGAAAAAAATCAGGAATTGAAATCGGCTATACTTGAAGAAACGCCATGGGTTTTACAAGCAAAGAATGAAACTGAAAACAAAAAACGAGTTGCCTTATTGTTCGATTTAAATAAAATGAGTTACGAGCAATCTCAAGCATTTAAAAAATTGCTTCAAAAACAATCATCTAATGGTGGGTTTATGTGGTTTGATGGTATGCCTGATGATTGGTATATCACACAACACATTGTTACTGGTTTTGCTCACTTAGATAAGTTAGGTGTTATTAAAATGCAAGAAAACCCTGAGATTTGGAATATGTTAACGAAAGCGGTTAGCTATTGCGATAATCGTATGCGTGAAGAATATGAGCAAATGAAACGTTATAATAAAAATTGGAAAACCACAAATAACTTAAGTTATATGGCTATACAATATTTATATATGCGCAGTTATTTTCATAATAAAATAGAATTATCAGGAAGTAATAAAGAGCATTTTGCATATTATAAAAAACAAGAACAAACATATTGGTTAAAAAACACAAGATATATGCAAGGTATGATGGCTTTGAGTTTACATCGTTATCAGGACACAAAAACACCACAGGATATTTTAAAATCTCTGAAAGAAAATAGTATTAATAGCGAAGAAATGGGAATGTACTGGAAAGAGAACTATGGTTATTATTGGTACGAAGCACCTATAGAAATGCAAGCCTTAATGATAGAAGCTTTTGATGAAATTAGTAACGACACGAAAGCAGTTGATGATTTAAAAACATGGTTAATAAAAAGTAAGCAAACGCAAAATTGGGCTACAACACGTTCTACTACTGATGCCGTGTATGCTTTATTATTAAAGGGTACTGATTGGTTAGCAACGGAACCAAATGTGGAAATTACTGTTGGTGATATAAAACTAAATCCTAAAACGGATAAAAGTTTGAATGCTGAACCAGGAACAGGGTACTTTAAAAAAGTGTGGCATAGTTTAGACATAAAACCTGCAACGATGGGTACTGTCAAAATTGAGAAAAAAGATGTAGGTGTAAGTTATGGCGCCATGTATTGGCAATATTTTGAACAGTTAGATAAGATTACGCCGCACGAAACTCCATTAAAAATAACTAAAAAGTTATTTGTTCAAAAAACTACATCAAGTGGTGTTGTGATTGAACCTGTATCCTCTGCAACAAAATTAAAATTAGGCGATAAAATTAAAGTTCGTATAGAGTTGCGTGTTGATAGAGATATGAGTTATGTGCATTTAAAAGATATGCGAGCTTCTGGCTTTGAACCAACCAATGTGATAAGTCAATACAAATATCAGGATGGGTTAGGTTATTACGAAAGTACGCGCGATGCCTCTACAAACTTTTTTATGAGCTATTTAAATAAGGGTACTTACGTGTTTGAATATCCTTTAGTAGTAAATCATTATGGCGATTTTAGTAATGGTATAACGACTATACAGTGTATGTATGCGCCTGAATTTACTAGCCATAGCGAGGGAATAAGGGTCAGCGTTAAAAAATAATGACATTAGTTTAAGGGATAATTTAATTTATCCCTTAAATTTTTCTAAAAATAGACTTTTGTAGGTAGCTGATATTTCTACTTCCGAGTTATCTGTTAGGGTTGCAAAACCGCTTTTGTTATATGATTTTACACAATTAATATTAATGATATGTGATTTGTGAACACGCACAAAAGGATCGTCTAAAATTTCATCAAAATGTTTTAAAAAACGGCAAACCATTTTTTTAGTTCCATTTAAAAAATAGATATCTGTAAAATTACCATTGCCTTTTAATCGGATGATGTCATGTATTTTAGCGACTTCAAATCCTTCTAATGTGGGTAAAATTATTTGTTGAGTTTCCGAAGAAGTGTTTTTATAATTTTCAACAATTATGTGGTTTCTATTCAGAAGTTCTTTGTTTTGTAATTGTTGCTGTACTTTTGCTACCGCCATTATTAATTCCTCTATGCTTACAGGTTTTAAAAGATAATAAGCTGCACTTTGGTTTAAAGCTTTTAACGAGTATTCCGAAAAGGCAGTTACAAAAATAGTTTCAAAATAAACGTCTTTACAGCCTTCTAGTACATCAAAAGCATTACCGAATGGCATTTCCACATCTAAAAAAACTAACTGAGGTTTTAGGTCGTTTATTAAAGTAATACCTTCTTTACAATTCGTTGCTTCGCCAATAATTTCTAATTGCGGACAATATTTTATAACATACGATTTTAACGCTTCTCTTGCAGCTATTTCGTCTTCAACAATAACGCTTTTAATTTTTTGTAATTGCATCTTAAAATTTATTTAAATAGGGAATTTTCACGATAATTAAAGTGCCTTCATTATTTGTTTTATTTTTTATTTCACAACTAATGGTTACTTTATATATATCATTTAATAAAGCAATGCGGTTATTAATGTTTGTAATACCAATTGACTGGTGTATTTTTTGATTCTGTGTCTTTAGTTGTTTGCTTTTTTCAATCCCAATCCCATTATCATCTATCGTTAATTCTATATAAGATGATTTATTTTTTATTTCTAATACTAATAAACCTTTTGATTCTTTATATCGTAATCCGTGCCAAATAGCATTTTCTAAGTGTGGTTGTATAATCATATTTGGCATTAATACATTATCTGTATCGATGCTTTCGTCAACGGTAATTTTATAATCAAATTTATCGTTGAAGCGTAAAAATTCTAACTCTAAATATTTTTGTAATTGCTCTATTTCTTTTTGTAGCGGAATAAAATCTTTACTTGAATTTTCCATCATATTTCGCATAAGAGATGAATAAGCGGTTAAATATTTATTAGCTTCTATTTCTTTATTTTGAGCAATAAATTGATTAACACTGTTTAAACTATTAAAAACAAAGTGCGGATTCATTTCTCTTCGTAATGATTGAAGAGATATTTTTTTATTTTTTGTGCGAATAGCAAATGAATAATTTATAATAACAATAATTAATATAAGTAAAATGACTAGGGCTATAATCAAAAAATAATTGAAGTTGTTTTTTTTAGAGATTAATTCGTCTTTTAATTTTTTTTCTTTTTCGAGTTGTTTTATTTTACTATCTGTTAAATCAAATATTTTTTTATCAATCAAAGTTGAGTCTGATTTAATAAGACTTTCGAGCCTTTGCAAAAACACGTCATATAATTGTAATGTTTTAAGATCATTATGTTTTGTTTTGTAGTAGGCTATTAACTGAGTTAAACTGTTTTTGGCTTCAATGGTTTTTCCTTTTGCTAAAGATAAATTATATGCTTCTTGTAATAGCTGCAATCCTTTATCTTCTTCGTTATTTAGGATAAATAATTTAGCTAATCCTTGGCGTTGTTTAATTTGTTCGTTAACATCATGTATGCTATCTGCTGTTTGTAAAATATTGTTTTTTATCGTAATGGCTTGCTGTATATTATTTTCTTTAGCATAAATATCAGCAATTTCATTTTTGATATTCATTGCATCAGAGTTGTTATTGGTAACATCTAAGGCATTGTTGTAGTTTTTGATGGCAGATTCTGAGTTATTTTGCTGTACATCAACCTCTGCTAATTGCTTGTAAGATTCAATAATTTCTGCATTAGCATCATTGGCGTTATTAGACTGTTGCTTGATACTATTTATTTTTTGATTAATAGATTTTGATTGCTCAGCTGGATTGTTGTTGTTTCTCAATCTACTGGCATCACTATTATTTAATATCGAATTTAAATTTTCATTAGAATTTTTTGATGCGTTATCATAACTAGAAATAGCTTCTTTTGTTTTGTTTTGAGATTCCTGAATTTTAGCTAAAACTCGAAGCGCCTCTGCTAATTGTTTTTTTATGTGCGCGTTTATGTATATTTCTATAGCCTTTTTTTGATATTCTTCAGCTTTGGTATAATCTTTTTGACTTGTTAATTCCTTTGCTAAATCTTCATATTTATTTGCTATCACTAAATTATTGTCGCCATTTGTAATTGAAGATTCAACAGATTTTGATTTTGTTTGAAGCTTTTTTTTAGTTTTCACATCTTCTTGTGAAAACAGACTAATAGTAATTAGCATAATTACTATCAATATAAACCCTCGTTTTTCGGATTTGTTTTTACTAGGCATTAATTGGAAACGTTTCACAATACAAAATAACTCAAAATTTCGGGTTAATAAAACTCATTTCACCAAGTCAAAAAATGATTTCACCATTTATGGAATTTGTGCGTTGAGTTACTCTTTAGATTTGTATACACTTAACACTTTAAATCATGAAAAATATTATTTCAAAATTAAAAATAGGATGTATTACACTGGCATTAGCGGTAACTCAAACATCTTATAGTCAAGATTTTTTGACAAACAAAAAAACAATATCCGTTACAGGCAGCGCCGAGATGAGCATAGATCCTGATGAAGTAGAACTTTCTATTT
>JAYSTR010000185.1:0-7677 GCA_043719555.1 Bacteroidota bacterium
GGAAACAAACTCAACGAAATCCCTTTTCAAATTTATTTTGCTAAAAATTTACGACTCCTATCAGTTAAAAATAATTTCTTAAAAAAACTGCCAGCGTCTATTTCTCAACTCGAAAACTTAACCGTGTTAGATGTTAAGGGTAATAATTTTTCGCCGGAATACATCGAAGAGTTAAAAGCTTTATTACCAGGCTGTGAAATCAGGTATTAGATATAATTAATTATATGGAGAATATATCTGAAAATAAATCGTACAATTTTAAAATTAATATTCTGCTAGTTATTTCAATTGTATTGACTATATTTTCGTGTGGACCAAGAAGTGGAATTCACAATGAAAATAGTGATTCTTCTGAAGAAAATAAACAAGGAAATGAGCAATTTTTTTGTGGTAATGCAGTTCAAGAAAATAACAATGTTGATTGGGCAAATAAAGTATTGGGACTTAATGGTGATAATAACAAAGGACGAAAATTGTTTATGCAAAATTGTGCAGTTTGTCATTCTTTAAATAATCAAAAACTAACAGGTTCTGGTTTGTACGGAGTAATTGATAGAGTTCCAAACCCAAAAATTGAATGGTTAAAAAAATATATTTTGAATAGTGAAAAAGTATATAAATCAGGTGATGCATATGCGAAAAAGCTATATAAAGAATCAGATGGAGCATTAATGACAAATTTTGAAGAGCATTTAACAGAGCAAGATATAAATGATATATTGATTTATATAGCCGTAAATACTAGATAATGTAATTTACTTACAGTATAGATTTATATATGTATTGCAAAAATCAAAATTTTTTCAAATTGAAATAATATTTACAACCATTTGTTTTTCTTGCGTGAGGGATACAAGCGAAAAGCCTTTTGCAACGAAGTGAAAAAAGCTTGTAGCGATAGCCCGACCGACGTTAGGAGGGCACGCCCAAATAAACTACGCTAAAAAGAAATAACAAAACAGGGTAATTAGGATAATACCTATAGCATCTAACATTAAACCCAACTTAAACATATCTTTAATATCAATACGCTTAGTTCCAAAAACGATAGTATTAGCAGCAGTTGCAACTGGTAACATAAATCCTAAAGAAGCCGCAAAAGTGGCTGGTATCATTAATAGGAGTGGAGGCAGGTTTAAATCTTTCTGCAAGGCAATCATCACCGGTATGGCTAATTGTATACTGGCAATGTTTGATGCAAACTCACTAATAATAGTAACGATGGTACAAATACCTAAAATAATAAAAATGATATGTACTCCCTTTAAGGCTACTAAGCAGTGAGCTAACCAATCGCTTAAGCCAGATACATCAAAACCGTGCGCTAAGGCAAAGCCACTACCAAACATTAAAATAATATCGTAACGTATTTTTTTAGCATCTTCCCATTCTAAAATGGCCTCGCCTTTATTTTTTTTACTGGGGATTAAAAATAGTAATAACGCAGCTGCAATAGCCACTGAGGCATCATCTACTAAGTTTGGTTTTGCAAATAAATGATTCCAGCCTCTGAATGTAAACGTTTCAAAAGGGATGTCGGAACGCGTAAACCATAATACCATACAACATAAAAATATACCCGTAATCCATTTTTCTTCGTAAGAAAAGCCACCTAATTTTTTGTAATGATTTTTAAAATGTAAATAATGTATATCAGTAATCACTACTTTTTTACGTAAGTAATATAAACGAATCACAAAAAAGGTGCACACTAAAAATAGCGCAGATAAAGGGAAACCAATAGTAGACCATTTTAAAAAATTTAAATCGCTCACGTTTGGAAACGCTTCTTTGTAGGCTTTAAAAAAATACATATTGGGTGGTGTGCCAACAGGAGTTGCCATTCCGCCAATGGTGGCAGCAAAAGCGAGTCCCAATAAAACGGCCGCCGCAAAGCGATTTTTATTTTTTTCGTCTTCAATAAATTCATCGGTTTCGTGTATTAAGGCTATTACCGCACCAAACAGCATCATTGTTGTGGCTGTATTCGAAATCCAATTACTAATTAAGTAAGCCGATAGCATCACGCCAAATAAGATGTTACTGGGTTTTGTTCCAACAACGGATAAAATTTTTATAGCAATACGTTTGTGTAAATCCCATTTTTCGATAGCAAAGGCCAACATAAAACCGCCTATAAATAAAAAGATAATACTATCGGTATATTGTTGCGCCACAGCTTTTGTATCGGCTATGCCCAATAGTGGCATTACTAAAAATGGAATTAAAGCAGTAACTGCTAAATGCACTGCTTCGGTAAACCACCATAAGCTCATCCATACGGCAATTCCAGCCATTAAGGTAACTTTTGGATTGTTGGCGTCTAAGTTTGTGAATAACCAAATACAAACAGCTGCTAACGGACCTAAAATAATGAATATATATCTTTGTAAGTTTTTGTTCATAACCAAATTTATGAATTGCCTTTATATATCATTGATAATTAATTATTTTTTATCAAGTTGCTATTTAAATAAAATGTTTAAATGTATTTTTGAATTCAAATTTCCATTCTGCCATTATCTACAAAATTTGAAAGAGATAAACGGATAGAATTAATGTAAAGTAAAAGATGAAAATAGTTTTTATGGGTACGCCCGAATTTGCTGTAGCAAGTTTAGATATATTAGTACAAAACGGATATACGATTGTAGGTGTTGTTACTGTGCCTGATAAACCAGCAGGTCGTGGACAACAATTACAACAATCGGCCATAAAAAAATATGCTTTAGAAAAGGGCTTGCATTTAATGCAACCTGAAAAATTAAAAGATGAAAACTTTATTACTGAATTAAAAAGTTTACAAGCCGATTTGCAATTAGTGGTTGCTTTTAGAATGTTGCCCGAAATAGTTTGGGATATGCCACCTTTAGGTACTTATAATTTACACGGATCTTTATTGCCTAAATACCGTGGCGCTGCCCCAATTAATTGGGCTGTTATTAATGGCGAAAGCGAAAGTGGTGTCACAACCTTTAAATTGAAACACGAAATAGATACAGGTAATATGTTGTTTCAGGCTAAAGCACCCATTAGTAAAACAACAACAGCAGGCGAGTTACACGATAATTTAATGCAGGTAGGTGCTGATTTGATTTTAAAAACAGTACGTGCTATCGAAAGTGGGAATTACGAATTAAAACCACAAGACGATACACAAAGTATACACGCACCAAAATTATTTAAAGAAACCTGTAAAATTAATTGGAACAATCCTGCTGAAAAAATACATAATTTAATTCGTGGGTTATCGCCTTATCCAACAGCTTTCACAGAGTATGTAGATAAAAATAATCAAACAGTTGGTGTAAAAATATTTTTGTCTGAAGTTGAAGACACTCAACATACGGATGCGATTGGTTCGGTATTAAGTGATAATAAAAGTTATTTGAAAGTAGCTTGTACTGATGGATACATCAACATTAAAGAATTACAGATTGCTGGCAAAAAACGGATGCTCGTTGCTGAGTTGTTAAAAGGTTTTAAAATTGACAACGGTTTTAAATTTGTTTAAATACTTTTAGGTTACCTTTTTTGTTTTCTGATATAAATAATCAAATACCTCGAGATTATTTTATTTTCCAATTGACTCATTCAAGTTTGAATGATTTCTATTCTTTAATTAATAATTTATAAAATCAATTTTATGAAAACTAAATTGCTTGTTGCTTTAGTAGCAGTAATATGTATTGCTTGTGGTTCATCGCGTGAAGAAATGGAAGCGTATGAGAAATCAAAAGCCGATAGTTTAATGGCTGTAACCGAACTTGGGTTAACATCTTCAGCGGCTGTTGAAAAATATAATGATTCTTCTCGGAAATTTATACGTACGGCTGATATCAAATTTAAAGTAAGGGATGTGATTCAATCAACCTACCATATTGAAAACATAGCGCATAAATTAGGAGGCTTTGTAACGTACACCAATTTATACAGCACCATTAATGATGTGTCATCTATTAAATGCTCAGCGGATTCTATGTTAAAAACAACTCATTACACGGTCAATAACTCTATTACTCTTCGGGTTCCAAATACACGGTTAGATACGACACTTAATGAAATTGCATTACTTGTCGATTTTTTAGATTATCGAATTATTAAAGCGGATGATGTTGCATTACAAATGTTAGCTAATAAGTTAACTCAAAAGCGTGCAACAAAAGGTGAAGAAGAATTAGTTATAACCACAAACAAAAAAGGTAAAACAATAAAAAAAACGGTGTTTACCAATAGTGTACCAATAGGTAGACAAGAGCAAGCGGATAATGCGCATATAAGTAACTTAGATTTAGATGATAAAGTAAATTATAGCACCGTAACGTTGGCTCTTTATCAAAACGAATCTATTAAGAGCGAAACCTACTTTGTTGCTAAAAGTATAGAGGAATATGAATCTTCTTTTTTCGAAAAGCTAGGCGAATCGCTATTACAAGGCTTGAGTTTTTTACAAGGCTTTTTATTATTAATTGTTAAGGTTTGGCCGCTATTAATTATTAGTTCGTTAATATTAGTTTTACTTAAAAAGTATAAATAATAGTCGTTATTCTAAATCATACTATATATAGTATACATAGGGTATAGATGTTCTCTATCATATACTATACTGAATTATGGTGAATAAGGTGTTCATAAACCCTTTAAGGAGTGGCTTTTCAGGTTCTTTTATTAACAATAGGCCTATTTATCAACAAAATGCGCACTTTTTTTCTTAAAACACTTGACAAATAGCCTTTAGCGTATACATTTGTAACGTAATAAAATTTTAAAAGTTTAACCCTTAAAAACAAAACAACATGAACAAAGCAGAATTAATCGAAGCAATTGCAAACGGATCAAAAACTACTAAAGCTGACGCAGGTCGCGCATTAGATGCTACAATCGAAGCAGTATCAAAAGCATTAAAAAAAGGAGATAGAATTTCATTAGTTGGATTCGGTTCTTTTTCAGTAGCTAAACGTGCTGCACGTATTGGTCGTAACCCACAAACTGGTAAAGAAATTAAAATTGCTGCTAAAAAAGTAGTTAAATTTAAAGCTGGTTCTGAGTTAGCAACTAACGTTAACAAAGGAAAATAATTAGGAAACTAATTTTACATTGAACCCTCAAGCATTGCTTGGGGGTTTTTTGTTTTTATGGCTAGCAATTTAATTAATAATTGTATTTTTAAACTACCGTATGATAGACCGTCAGCAAATAGAACCATTTTCAAGATTAGAATTATTATCCAAACAAGTGGTTGAGGGATTTATTACTGGCTTGCACAAAAGTCCGTTTCATGGTTTTTCAGTAGAGTTTGCCGAACACCGTATTTATAACAGTGGTGAAAGCACCAAACATATTGATTGGAAATTATTTGCAAAAACAGATAAACTCTTTATTAAGCGTTATGACGAGGAAACTAATTTAAGATGTCAATTAATTATTGACATCTCGAATTCGATGTTATTTCCTTTAGAAAATAAGGATAAATCAAAATTAAATAAACTATCCTTTTCGGTATATGCAGCGGCAGCATTAATTGAGTTGTTAAAACATCAACGCGATGCCGTTGGATTAACATTGTTTGATAGCGAAATAAAACAACACCTTAATGCGAAAAGTAATCCAACTCAACAAAAAATATTGTATAACCAATTAGAGGAGTTACTTAATAAAACTGTTTATGAAGCTGTTTCTACAACAGATAGTGCTAAGGCTCTAGATCAAACAGCTGAAATTATTCATAAACGTTCGTTGGTAGTTATTTTTAGTGATTTGTTCGAAAATCAAGAAAATTTAGAAGCTATTTTTTCGGCCTTACAACATTTAAAATATAAAAAGCATGAAGTTGTGTTATTTCATGTGACTGATAAAAAATTAGAACTGGATTTTGATTTTGAAAACCGACCATATCATTTTATAGATATCGAAACTAAACAAGAAATAAAATTAAACCCAAATCAGATAAAAGATATTTACACAAAAAAAATTACAGAATACACCGAGGCTATTAAATTAAAATGCGGACAATATAAAATTGATTTTATTGAAGCGGATATCAACCTAGGGTTTAATACGATTCTGCAAACCTATTTAGTTAAACGTAATTTAATGATAAGATAAAGAATTTATCTATTGAATAAAAAAAGCGTTTCAGTTAATACTGAAACGCTTTTTTGTTTTATGATAATGAGTAATTATACTAAAGAAATATCAAACTGAACTAAATCAATAAATTCTTGTACACGCTCTTCAACCTCTTTTTGAGATAAGTTTAACAAACGCTCAGTTCCAAATTTTTCAACTGTAAAGCTAGCCATAGCAGAACCAAAAATAATAGCGCGTTTCATGTTTTCAAAACTGATATCTTTTGTTTTTGCTAAATAACCAATAAAGCCACCTGCAAAGCTATCTCCAGCTCCTGTCGGGTCAAATACTTCTTCTAATGGCAATGCTGGCGCAAAAAACACTTCGTCCTTATTAAATAATAAAGCACCGTGCTCACCTTTTTTAATAACTAAAACTTTTGGCCCCATAGTTAATATTTTTTGTGCCGCTTTAACTAATGAGTATTCTCCAGATAACTGGCGAGCTTCAGAGTCATTGATAGTTAATACATCAATTCCTTTTAAAGTCTCCATTAATTCTTCCATTGCAATATCCATCCAAAAATTCATTGTATCTAATACAATTAATTTCGGGCGTTTAGCTAATTGACTTAAAACTTGTTGCTGAACTTTAGGCATTAAATTACCTAACATTAAAAAATCAACTTCTTTGCAGCTATCAGGTAAAATAGGATTAAAATCTGCTAATACATTTAATTGAGTATCTAATGTGTCGCGAGAGTTCATATCATTATGGTAACGACCGCTCCAAAAAAAGGATTTCTCACCTTTTTTTATTTGTAAACCACTAAGATCAATGCCTTTACCCGTTAAGGTATTTAAAAAATCTTGAGGAAAATCATCACCAACCACTGAAACTAAACTAATGTTTTTATCAAAATAAGATGCTGCTAAACCAATGTAACTTGCTGCACCACCAACAATTTTATCTGTTTTGCCAAAAGGCGTTTCTATAGCGTCAAATGCTACTGTACCAACTACTAAAAGACTCATATTTATTTTTTTAAAATTTTTTTCAAATATATTGTTTATTTACGAAAAAGATATTAAATTTGTGCTCCCTTTTGGGAAAAGGATTCCTTTTTAGCTCAGCTGGTTAGAGCACATGACTGTTAATCATGGGGTCCCTGGTTCGAGCCCAGGAGGGGGAGCAATTTCAAAAATGCCATCGTAACTGATGGCATTTTGCTTTTTATACCTTTAAAAATCAATGATTATCTCGGTGCTTTACCTGAATCCTTCAATGATTGTGTTGGTTCGATACCTATTAAGCCTTACATTTGAACTGGATTTGATTTCCACTCTGAATTTTTCTTAATTCAAAATCAAGAATTCATCGAGGCGACCTGACCAGGATGAATTATTACAGCCTCATTCAAACATTCTAATTGGCAATAGCACGAAATATTGTGTGCATTGAATTACTTTTTGAAAAACTAATTTAAAATCGAAAAAAATGATAAAAAATTACTTATTAGCGCTAATGGTATTGAATTGCCTGGTTGCAAATGTAAAAGCACAAGCCCCTAACTGGCAATGGGCAAAATCAATTGGCGGAACGGGAGCT
>JAYSTR010000186.1:0-7675 GCA_043719555.1 Bacteroidota bacterium
GGGGATGGAAATTGGATCGGTTTGTATAAAATCTGTTTTATTAAACTGAAAATATTTTTCGTCTAATAACTCTTTTATGTGATTCGTGTTTTTGATACTCAACAACTAGGAATTGTTGTTTTTGTTTAGCAAATCTTTTGCACGTTGCTTCTTATAAATAAAAACACCTAACATTAATAATCCAGCAAAAATAAATAAGCCTAACATTCCCCAGGCTAAACTACTGGTAGATTTTACTACAACTAAAAACACGATAGCTACTAATAGAATAGTTGCCAGCTCATTAAACAAGCGTAATTTAAATGAAGATAATTTATAAACACCACTTTTTTGTTGCTTAAAAATAGCATGGCATTTTAAGTGATAGAAAATTAAGACGACTACAAATATTAATTTTAACCACATCCAAGGCATCGTTAGTAATGCCATATTTTCAAACAACATCCAGCTACCAAATATAACAGTGCCAATAGCAGAAGGCCAAGTTATGATGTTCCATAACTTGCTCTGCATAATTAATAATTGTTGTGTTAAAATACTTTTGGTTGGTTCTTCTTTAGCGTTCGCTTCGCTTGTGTAAATAAACAAACGCACCATATAAAACAAGCCAGCAAACCAACACACTACAAAAATAATGTGTAGGGCTTTTATGTATAAAATATTCATTCTTTAATTACGATGCTGATACAAATGCTTCAGCTTCTTCCATTGTATTAAATGTTTTTATTTGAGCCTTGTTACCCATCATATGAGCAGCTTTCGTTAAAATATCTACAGCTAATTTTTCAAATAAACTTTTAGGAACAATGATTGCAATTCTAACTATAGAAGTATCAGGATATGCTTTAAAAAAACGAGGTGCCACGTTAGTAGAAAACCAAGCTCTATTAGAACCAGTAGACTTCGTTAATTTAGTAGTATCAATGATTAAATGTGAGCACGTAGCATAAGGAAATGTTTTTAAAAACATTTCGAAATAAGCTTTGTATGGTACTTCAGCAGAGTGATCACCCCAACTATCAGCATAAACTAAATTTTTTTCCTCGTAATAGGTAATTCTTCCACCTAATTTTAAGTCTTCGTGTAATATCTTTTCCATATAACAAATTTATAAAAATTTACATTTAAAAGGTATCTTTGTCTGAAATTTATGTCAAGCTCAAACATAAATTTATCCAACAAAACAGACGTTATATCTTAATTCATATAAATTGCCCATGAAAACTAAATTTTCGAGAGAATCCCTTACGATCAATACCGAAGTTGTTTTACCAAACGATACGAATCATGTAGGCAATTTATTTGGTGGTAAATTACTACAGTGGCTTGATATTACGGCCGCTATTGCGGCTCAAAGACATTGTGGGCGCGTGGTTGTAACTGCCGCTATTAATCATGTTAGTTTTGATAATCCCATTAAACAAAATAGTGTAGTAACATTAGAAGCTAAAGTAAGCCGCGCCTTTACCAGCAGTATGGAGGTTTACGTGGATGTATGGGTAGAACATCCTGTAACAAATGAAAAAACGAAATGCAACGAGGCAATCTTAACCTTTGTAGCCATCGATCAAAACGGAGCGCCCTTACCTGTCCCTCAAATTATAGCAGAAACAGATTTAGAGAAAAAACGTTATGAAGCCGCACTTCGTCGCCGACAATTATCGTTAATACTTGGTGGGCGAATGAAACCAAATGACGCTACTGAATTAAAAGCGTTATTTATGAAGGATTAATTGATTGTCAGTTCGAGCAGTCCCGATAGCTATTGGGACAAGAACAAAAAGAATCTATTTATCTGCGATTAAAGAAACATCTATATCGTTCATGCATTTAAAATGCCCTTTGGGGCATTTTTTGTACCCTAACTTTGAGCAAGGACGACACGATAAATTTTCCACTTCTAAGATTTTTGAGTTGCTTCCAGCCAAATAAGCTCCCATCCCAAATTGCGGAATAGTATTGCCCCACAAAGAATATACGTCTTTTTTATATGCCGCTGCTATGTGCATTAAACCTGTATCAGAGCTAACCACATAACTCGCTTGTTGAATAACAGACGCTGATTGATTTAAACTTAATTTACCACACAAATTAATCGTGCTGTTTTTAAATTGCTCATACACTTCCTCAGCAATTTTTGCATCATCCTTTCCGCCTAATAATACAACGGGGATTTTACTTGTGGCGCAAATTTCTTTGAGTTTGTTGATGGGAATTTGCTTGGTATAAAAGGATCCACCAACAACCAATACTGCATAGCGCTCATTAAAATTTGGCGGTAAGGTTTTACTAAAATCAACTACGTCGTTTGGTTTAATAAAATAATCCAATCCTTTTAAATCGTTCGTAACACCAAGCGATGCAACGGTTTCAAAGTATCTATCAACGATGTGAACTTTTGGTAAACGATTAATTTTGAAATTAACCATCAACAGTTTTTCCCAATTTAATTTATTAAACGAAAATGATGTTTTACCTAGAACAAGTTTTAATTTAAGCGTACGCAAATTGTGGTGTAAATCAATCACGTAATCGTAGTTCTCTTTTTTTAAATCGCTAGTAATTTCAAAAATTGATTTTTTAACCGTGATTAATTTATCAATATAAGGGTTAGCTTCTAAAACAGTGGCAAACGATTGCTTGGTTAATACGTGAACCTCAGCGTTTTTAAGTTGTTGCTTTACAGCTCGTATAATGGGCGTTGTGAGTACAATATCACCTATAGAACTAAATCTAACAATTAAAATTTTCATTTAATTTCTGTTTAATTTTATAGATTTGATATACGCCATCTTAAATTGTAATGTGTAAATTTACATATAAAATTGTTTTAAAAATATGTTTATTGATACGCACACCCATTTGTACTCTGATGAATTTGATACTGACCGAACGGCTATGATAGAGCGCGCTTTAGCGAAATCAGTCACTAAATTTTATTTACCAAATGTGGATAGCGAAAGCATTAATGGTATGCTGGAATTAGAAACACAATTTCCAAACCATTGTTTTCCGATGATGGGATTACACCCTTGTTCTGTTAAAGAAACTTATTTGCAAGAATTAGCAACCGTGAAACAATGGCTGGAGAAACGCCGTTTTGCTGCCATTGGCGAAATTGGAATGGATTTGTATTGGGACAAAACGTTTGTTTCCGAACAAGAAATTGCTTTTAAACAACAAATAGAGTGGGCCTTAGAATATAACTACACCATTGTGATTCATTGTCGCAATGCCTTTGATGAAATATTTGCCATTTTAAAATCATATAAAAAATTACCAAAAGGCATTTTTCATTGCTTTAGCGGAACCATTGAACAGGCTAATCACATCATCGATTTAGGAAATTTTAAATTAGGAATTGGAGGGGTTGTAACCTTTAAAAATTCGGGTATTGATAAAGTAGTTGACCAATTAGATATGCAACACATCGTACTGGAAACCGATGCGCCTTATTTAGCGCCAGTACCACATCGTGGCAAACGCAACGAAAGCGAATACTTATATTTAGTAGCTGAGAAAATTGCACAAATAAAAGGACTTACCATTCCGCAAGTAGCAGAAATTACCACGCAAAACGCTTTACAAATTTTTGAAAATTAAGTCTTACATATTTTCTCATCCAATTATTAAACTATTAGTGTATGCTAATGTGTTTATTGCATTGTGTTCTGTAGTGCAGGTTTTAGCAAACTACAAACTATTTAATATCCCTTTTAATTTTGCTAACTCTAGTTACGTGGTGTTTATATTATTATCTACTTACCTGCAATACAATGTGCAACGTGGCTATATGATAGATGCTACAAACATTAACTCCGAACGTTCGCAATGGATTATGGCGCATAAAAAAACTCTAATGATAAGCATTGGCATTTGCTTAATAACGGTGTTGTTTTTATGCAATAATTTAAGTTGGCCTTCTATTGGCATTATGATTGGCGCCGAAGTACTATCTACTTTGTATTATTTACCTGCTATTAATTTACGCAAGCACGGTTACATCAAACCTTTTTTAGTATCGTTGGTGTGGGTTATTTCTTGCTCCGTTGTTCCCCTAATCGAAAACCATTTAATAACAACAGCAACTATTTATTTTTCACTGTCGCAGTTCTTTTTTATAGGAATGTTATGCGTGCTCTTTGATGTGAAAGATGCAGAAACAGATTACCTGCAAGGCATTAACACTTACGCTAACAAGTTTGGGTTTTTCTTTACTAAACTATTTGCCATAACGCTCATTGTACTACAATTGGGGTTTTTATACTTAAGTGGCTTTTTATTAGTACATCTTTTGCCCATCCTATTATTAAGCGCCATCAGTGTATTTATTATTACATTATGCAACGATAAAAAACACGCCTTTTTTTATTACTTACTAGTTGATGGATTGTTGTTGTTGCAGTATGTGTTTTTATTGTTGTAAGTAAAAATGTTTAGATTTAATAGAATCAATAACCCATGACAATTCTAAAAACAGTATATAAATACTTCTTTGGTAAAGACTCTTCACTTGTATGGCGACAATTTGCTAAAGAGAACAAGGGAGCGTATTTACCAGACAGTGAGCACAACGTAGAGTACACTTATAAAAGTTATGCTGTAGCTTTTAGTTCCTATACATATTATACAGTTGTTGGGGGCAACTCTTATGAAAAAGATTATACAAGAGGCATTGTGGAATTCTTTTCTCCTGATAATCTTAAATTAACACTAACGCCTCAGGGCATTATAGATAATATCGGGAAACTTTTTGGGTCACAAGATATCATTATTGGCGAAAGTCAATTTGACAAAAAGTTTATGATTAAAGGCAATGATGAATATAAAATTCAAGAGTTGTTTTCAGACAAATCTATCCAAGAATTATTATTAGAACTAAACGTTATTCGTCTCGAAATAACCAATGAGGGAGGTCTTTTTGATGAGAAAGTTAAAGTAAATCATAGTATGATTTACTTTGTTTCGGAAGAAAAAATTAAACATATTGACCAACTAAATAAATTATCTAAACTGTTTGCCGAATTAATTACTGCATTGACAAAACTAAATTCAATCAAGACGCCAAAAGTTAGTTGCTAGCAATGTCTATTTTCAAAAGGGCTAAATCAATACGTTTAAAAAATCTGTATAATCACAAATCCAACGTTTGTTGCGCAGGTAATAACTGAAAGGTCATACGGTGCAAGGGTGTTGTGCCAAATTGTTTAATAGCTTCGCGGTGTTTTTTTGTTGGGTAAGCCATATTTTGTTCCCACGAGTACTGAGGGTATATTTCCGCTTGTGCTTTCATATAATCATCGCGGTATGTTTTTGCTAAAATACTTGCTGCCGCTATACTTAAAAATTTAGCGTCGCCTTTTACGATACACTGATGAGGAATTTTTTTATATGGCGTAAAACGGTTGCCATCAATTAATAATAATTCGGGCGTTGTGGTTAGCTGGTCCACCGCTCTGTGCATTGCTAAAAAAGACGCTTTTAAAATATTAATGTTATCTATCTCAACATTATCAACTACACCAACAGCCCAGGTAAGTGCACTTGCTTCAATTTCTGGTCTAAGTTCGTAACGGTCTTTATCGCTTAATTTTTTACTATCTGTTAACCATTTGTGTTTATAGTTTTTTGGCAACACAACGGCTGCTGCATACACAGGGCCTGCTAAACAGCCTCTGCCGGCTTCATCGCAACCAGCTTCAATTAATGTTTTATCGTAATACGCTTTTAGCATAGTTTGTAAATGTAATATATTTTAATCTGTCTAAAAATTAAAACTCTGTGTTTGAGTTTGCTTCACTGCGTTCGCAAGGACGAGTGTGCTACAAAAAAAAAGACTGCCTTTCTCAAGACAGTCTTTTAAAACATTCATTGTTTGAATAAGCTCAACAAAAAAATTAAATCGTTATTTCGTCGCCGTCTTTGTTAAAGAAATGGTATTCCATAAAACTATAACTATCCGATGATGTAATGTTTATCCATTGCTTATGCTCAAAATACCATTGCCATTGTTTGCTTCTTAAAAACCCTTTTGTTTTTAAAAACCCTGCAATGTATGGATGAACATTTAACGTAATGTTTTTAATAGATTGTTCGGTAATAATAAAACGCAACGCATTATCAATTTGCTCAACAAATAAAATACTTGGTTGTACTTTACCAGTTCCATTACAGCTTGGGCAACTTTCTAAAACCTCAACATTAACCTCGGGGCGTAAACGCTGACGAGTAATTTGTATTAATCCGAATTTGCTTGGCGGTAAAATATTATGGCGCGCTCTATCCGATTTCATTTCTTCTTTCAACGTATCAAAAAGAAGTTTTCTGTTATCTGGATTGTGTAAGTCAATAAAATCAATAACAATAATACCACCCATATCACGTAAACGTAATTGGCGAGCAACCTCAACTGCTGCTTCTAAATTTACTTCAAGCGCATTTTCTTCTTGCGATTTATCGCTCTTAGCACGATTACCACTATTAACATCAAACACGTGCAAAGCCTCAGTGTGCTCAACCACTAAGTAAGCACCGCTTTTCATAAATACCGATTTGCCAAACAATGATTTTATCTGACGATCAATTCCGAAATTATCAAAAATGGGAACCTTACCTGTGTAGTGTTTTAAGATGTCAACTTTATCAGGAGAAATGGTTTTGATGTATGATTTTAAATCGTCATACACTCGTTCGCTATTAACGTGAATGGCATTAAACGATGCATTTAAAAAATCTCTTAAAATAGAGTTGGTTCTATCAACTTCGCCTAATAAACGAAATGGTGGTTCGGCCGTTTGCAAGGCTTTAAAACATTCTTCCCACTTAGATATTAAGTCTGCTAAATCGCCTTCAATATCAGCCACCGATTTTCCTTCGGCAACTGTACGAATAATCACTCCAAAGTTTTTAGGTTTAATGCTATGCACCAATCCTTTTAAACGTGTTTTTTCTTCGGAACTTTTTATTTTAGATGATACTGATATTTTATCCGAAAACGGAATTAATACCATGTATCGTCCAGCTAATGAAATTTCTGTGGTAATACGAGGGCCTTTTGCCGAAATAGGTTCTTTGGCAACTTGCACTAAAACGTATTGTCCTTGTTTTACTATCTCATTAATCTTACCATCTTTATTTAAATCTGGCTCGTTTTTAAAGTACATTAAGTTACTAACGTTTTGCTTGTTTGAGCGAACGGTATCAACATACTTAAACAATGAGTTGGCTTGTGGGCCTAAATCCAAGTAATGCAAAAATGCATCTTTTTCGTATCCTACATCTACAAAGGCTGCGTTAAGTCCAGTCATGACTTTTTTAACACGCCCAAGGTAGATATCGCCTACCGAGAATTTTACGTTATTTTTTTCTTTATGAAGCTCAATTAAACGCTTATCGTTTAACAAGCCAATAACAACTTCGCTAGGCGTAGAATTTATTACTAATTCTACATTCATCTGTACAATATTTTATAATACACCGCAACAGCTACCATAAATGGTAAGTAAGTGAAGTGTACTGTTTAATTATTAACTATAAATAGTGTTATAAGGCAAAGCATTATCGTTTATTTAATACAAAACAACAGTTTACACAAATAACATAAACGGAAAGGATTTAACTCCATTCCGTTTAGTTACTATTCATTAAAAAATACTAGCTTATGCTAATTATTTTT
>JAYSTR010000187.1:0-7667 GCA_043719555.1 Bacteroidota bacterium
ACTAATAAAACATCATCATAAGTTAATCCTTCGGATACAAATTTGTTTGCTAAAAACGACGAAGCCATAAGATTGAATTTTAGGTTTAAAATTCGGGCAAAGATAACAAAATTGAACTAATAAACTAAACGAATTGTTTAAGGTGTGGAATAAAAATCAAAAAATAGATTGAGACAAGATTATTTTAAATTTTATATCTAGATTTATCGGGTATGAATACCTTACTCACAGTTAACACTATCAATTATATAAATACTTGCCAAAAAAAGTTCAGGTATTGCCTGATTATAGAATGCAAAGAAAAATTGAAAAAGCTTCACGTTAATTAAGATTAGTAGTTAACTCTTCAACTACGTATTTAATTCTTAATAATTGTCTTCGTATATAACCCTTCGCTCGAAGCTATTTTTATGATGTACATACCTTTTGCCAACTCTGTTAAATAAAGTGTTTTTAACTTTGTTTTAGGTTGTGTGTCGCTCACCAAAATTATTTGTCCTAAAGCATTAGCTATTTCTACTTTTAAAGGTTTATCAAATTCAAATTCTGTTACAATATTTAATTGCTGAGTTACAGGGTTAGGATACATTTGAATTTGTAATTCATTATTTTCAAATTCTTCGATGCCAACACAAGTGCCAACTGTAACTGTTTTAGAGGCGCTAATTGTTTGTGTATTTATACAATTTACCGATGCTGTTATCACACACGAAATAACATTACCAGTCACTAATGAACTCGTGGTTACAATATTGGCATTTGGACCAAAGTTAACGCCATTTTTTTTCCATTGATATGATGGATTTGATCCAGAGTTAGAAGTGGTTGCTGTAAACGTTACTGAACTATTTAAACATATCGCCGATTGGCTAGTAACCGCTAAGGTTGGCGTTGATGCTTGATTAATGATCACGATAAAATCTTCTGCCTGTGCATTTTTAACATTATTACAAGCACCAATTGTATACGGATAAAAATCGCTAAACACACGCATACGCAAAGATTTACAGGTGTTCGTCGTTTGAGGAACAGTAACTACAGCTGAATGAGTTTCGTAAGCACTAGTTCCTAAATGATCTAAAATCATTTCGGTTGCTGCAAAAACACCATTGTTATCATAATCTATCCAAGCTTTAATATTCTCTTTATTAAAGCCAGTTGTAGCCGATAATGTGTAAGTATTCCCCACTGTTATATGAGCAATTTTTTGTCCTTGATTACAAGTAGCCAGCGTATTATCAATGTAAAACTGATTGTTATCATTGGTATAACCAGCGCTGTTGTATGTTAAATCTCCTAAAAACACATTGCGTGGTCCTAAGTCATTTGCTTCGGTTGGGTTAACCATTAAACTTGGCACACACGCTGCGAGTGGCGTTGTTATTAACGTTGGGTTAACACTCGGCGAACTGGCTCCTAACGAAGTAATTAAACTAGCTCGATAATTATTTAACATAAATAACGCACGTGTTTTTTGTCCTGGCGAAAAACGATCAGGACAAGAACTGTAATTCATATAATTATAAACCACTGGTAAAAAAGATGTACCGATGCATTGATTTATACCTGTAGGGCATCCAGCTTCTAAAGCGTGTGGATCTGTATCACACACTAAATCACCATCTGTTGCACAGTTAGTATTTGTTGGACAAACCGTTGCTGATGCTGAACCTTCAAACGTATGACGTAACCCAAAATAATGACCAACCTCGTGTGCTATCGCCCAATTGGTTTGATCTCCTCGTAACACAACACCATCCTTATTGGCTGTTGCTCCAGGATAATAGGCGAAACCTCCAACAGCGCCACCATTGGCCGCACTACCACTAATGTAAGTTACTATCCAAATATTTAAATAATCTTTGTTAGGCCATATACTCAAGGCTTTAATATTCAGTTCAGGCTCACCTGTTGTAGTTTGCCCGTAAGCTATACCATCACTTACATAAGCTGGAATACCACTTGCATTAATTCTATTAATACCATTTGTAGCTGTACAACTTGGTGTGCGAGCTGCTAATTTAAAGCGAATAGGGACATTTACTCCACCACTCAAGGTATCTGGACTAAGTGCATACGTTGCCGCAAACTTATTATTTAAAACCTTAATTAATTTTTGTAAGGTTGAATCAGCTGGATTATACAGTGTACCAATTGCTTGGCCTTTATGTATAACATGAAATACAACTGGAACTTCAATATTAGTCTGTGATGTTGTTTTAAAAGCAGCGCCACTTTCATTAAACTTTTTCCAAGCTATACCTTGTTCGATGATTGATTTGGCAAAGCTTTTATCCTGAGCAAATAGTAAGTCGTTTACTTCCGTGGTTGCACAATTTATTTGTGCCAAAGAGTTAAATCCAAAAAATACGGTTAATCCAAAAAATAAAAATAGTTGTTTCATAAGTAGATGTTACTGTTTTTTTACTGGCTTTATTTCAGGTGCTTTTTTAAGAACTGGTTTATTTAAAACTATTTTATTTTCCATTACAGGCTTATTATTCAATGTTTTAATTTCAGGTACCGTAACTACTTCCTTTTTCGCATAGTTAACTATAGTTACATCAAAATCATAGGCGCAACCATAAGAGTTATTTCCACCTTTAGAAGGGCAGGCTTGCAATCTAAATGATGGGTTGTATAAATCGTAAGGATTACTATCGCATTGTCCGCGTAAAATACGCATACGGGTTTTACCTGTTGCAGCTGTTGATGGTATGTGAATTTTTTTACGTATACTGGTTGATGGTGCTGGCGCTGTTGCTAACAATGTTCCTTTTGTATTAGCATTTTGCAAAACTACTTCTTGTTGTTCAAACATACCATTTCTGTTATAATCTATCCAAACCGCAAAATACACGGGCTCACTATCAGCTGGGCTATAAAAATTAATATCAAATTCAACAGTATCTTCTTTCATGAAGTTAGAAAAACTAGCAGCGTTATAATACACATAAGTGTTTGGTTTTTTATAATTTCCTAATTCGCCAAAATCAAACGTAAGGCCATGAATTTTCACTGATTGAATCATATTGTAATTCACGTCGAAATAAGGCATACAATAGGGCAAAGAATTGCTTAATTGAGCAATGCCGATATCTGAAAGTAGGATAAGGAGAAATAAAAATATTTTTTTCATAAAATTAATCGGATAACTAAATAAAAATACTGATAAAAATTAAATTATAGAGTCATATATTATAAACAATTTACTTTATTTAAAACAAAAAAACCCATTAGTAAACTACTAATGGGTTTTTTTTATATTGTTGAAGATTATGCTTCTTCAGTAGAAGTTGTATCAGTTCCTTCAGCTTTAGCGTCAGATTTTTTAGCACGACCACGACGAGTAGTTTTAGCTTTTTCAACCGCAACCGTTTTACCGTTAGCATAGATATCGTTAAAATCAACTAATTCAATCATTGCCATTTCAGCAGCGTCACCTAAACGATTCCCAGTTTTGATTATACGAGTATAACCACCGTTTCTTTCAGCAACCTTAACCGATACTTCTTTAAATAATAAAGCAACAATTTCTTTGCTTTTTAAGTAAGAAAATACAGTTCTACGGCTATGAGTAGAATCATCTTTACTTCTGTTAATAATTGGCTCAACATAAGTTCTTAAAGCTTTAGCTTTAGCTAAAGTTGTAAAAATACGTTTGTGTTCAATTAAAGAGCAAGCCATGTTACTCATTAATGCTTTACGGTGAGAGTGTGTTCTACCTAAATTATTTATTTTATCTCCGTGTCTCATTTTTTTATTTATTGAATTAGTGATTTTTTGAATTGATGATTTAATTCGCTAAATCATTAATTCGCTATTTCTCTAATTGATTAATCTTTATCTAATTTATATTTTGCTACGTTCATTCCAAATTGTAAACCTTTTGTAGAAACTAAGTCTTCTAACTCAGTTAAAGATTTCTTACCAAAATTACGGAATTTTAATAGATCATTCTTATTAAAAGAAACTAATTCGCCTAATGTCTCAACATCTGCAGCTTTTAAGCAATTTAATGCTCTAACAGATAAGTCCATATCAACTAATTTAGTTTTTAATAATTGACGCATGTGTAATGATGTTTCGTCAAATTCTTCTTCCGATTTTTTCTCTTCAGAATCTAAAGTGATTTTCTCATCAGAGAATAACATAAAATGATAGATTAACATCTTAGCAGCTTCTTTTAAAGCTTCTTTAGGATGAATAGATCCATCAGATACGATATCGACGATTAATTTTTCATAATCCGTTTTTTGCTCAACACGGTAATTTTCAATCGTGTATTTTACATTTTTAATCGGCGTATAAATAGAGTCCATGAAAATAGTACCTTGAGGTGCTGAGTTAGTTTTATTTTCTTCAGCAGGAACATATCCACGACCTTTATCAATCGTTAATTCAATTTTTAATTTAACACTACTTTCGCAATTAAAAATAACTAAATCTGGGTTTAAAATTTGAAAACCATTTGCAAATTTACCAATTTCTCCAGCAGTAAATTTTTCGTTACCTGCAAAGTGAATAACCACTTTTTCAGCGTCATGATTATCTAATTGTTTCTTAAAACGAACTTGTTTTAAATTTAAAATAATTTCAGTAACATCTTCAGCAACACCTTTAATTGTTGAAAATTCGTGATCTACGCCTTCGATTTTAACGCTTGTAATAGCGTAACCTTCTAAAGAAGATAATAAAATACGACGTAATGAGTTGCCTATAGTGATACCGAAACCTGGTTCCAAAGGACGGAATTCAAATTGTCCTTCAGTTTCAGTAGAGTTAATCATAACAACCTTATCTGGTTTTACGAAATTTAATATTGCCATTTTATTAATTTATATAGGTTAAAAAAAAATGCTAATTAGGATTATTTAGAGTACAACTCGACGATTAATTGCTCCTTAATGTTTTCAGGAATCTGAGAACGCTCAGGAACAGAGATAAACTTACCTGTGAAAGAAGTTTTATCAAAGTCTAACCAAGAGTATTTATTAACGCTTCCTGATAATGAATCAGCAATCGCCTCCAAAGATTGTGATTTCTCACGAACTCCAACAACATCTCCAGCTTTTAATGTATACGATGCGATATTTACAACGTTTCCATTAACTGTAATATGTGCGTGAGATACTAATTGACGAGCTGCACGGCGAGATGGAGCAATACCTAAACGATAAACTACGTTATCTAAACGAGACTCGATTAATTGTAATAATACTTCACCTGTAATACCGTGAGAGCGAGCTGCTCTGTCGAAAGTACGAGCAAATTGTTTCTCTAAAATACCATATGTGTATTTAGCTTTTTGCTTTTCCATTAACTGGATAGCATATTCTGATTGTTTAGCGCGTTTTTTACCTGCACCATGTTGCCCAGGAGGGTAATTCTTTTTTTCTAATGCTTTATCTGGACCAAAAATTGGCTCTCTGAATTTTCTTGCAATTTTAGATTTAGGACCTGTATATCTTGCCATTTCTCTTAATTAATTTCTGTTATTACTTATTTATTTTTGTACACTTACGAGCAATTGCTAATACTAGCAACGACGACGTTTTGGTGGACGGCAGCCATTGTGTGGCATTGGTGTGATATCTACGATTTCAGTTACTTCAATTCCTGAAGTAGCGATAGTTCTGATAGCAGACTCTCTTCCTGCTCCAGGACCTTTAACATAAACTTTAACTTTACGTAAACCTAAGTCAGATGCTACTTTAGAGCAATCTGCTGCTGCTAATTGTGCAGCATAAGGTGTGTTCTTTTTAGAACCACGGAATCCCATTTTACCAGCACTAGACCAAGAAATTACTTGACCAGCAATGTTAGTTAAAGAGATTATTAAGTTATTAAATGTAGCGTTAATGTGAGCTTCTCCAACTGCTTCTACCTTTACTACTCTTTTTTTAGCACTAGCCTTAGCTGCTGCTACTGATGATTGTTGTTTAGCCATTTTAATAAAATGCTTTGTTATTTATTATTTAGTAACTTTTTTCTTATTTGCAATCGTTTTACGTTTTCCTTTACGTGTACGTGCATTTGTTTTTGTACGTTGTCCACGAACAGGTAAGCCATTACGGTGACGAATACCACGGTAAGAACCAATATCTGTTAAACGTTTGATGTTTAAAGCAACTTCTGAACGAAGTCCACCTTCTACTTTAAAATTGTCATTCACAATTTTACGGATAGCGTTTTGCTCATCATCATTCCACTCGTTAACTTTTTTATTAAAGTCGATACCAGCTTCAGTTAATATTCTTTGAGCTCTGCTACGTCCAATACCAAAAATGTAGGTTAATCCTATTTCTCCTCTTTTATTTTTGGGTAAATCTATACCTGCAATACGTGCCATTATTTATATTATTGTTTTAAAAGTTCGCGAAAATACGAAATTATTTTTGTCTTTGTTTAAACTTTGGGTTTTTTTTGTTGATTATATACAACTTTCCTTTACGACGCACGATTTTGCAATCTACGCTTCTCTTTTTGATGGATGCTCTAACTTTCATTTTGTTTATTTAATTTTAATAAATTACTTATATCTGTACGTTATTCTACCTTTTGATAAATCGTAAGGACTCATTTCCAATTTAACTTTATCGCCAGTTAAAATTTTAATGTAGTGCATTCTCATTTTACCCGAGATATGCGCAATCACTACATGTCCATTTTCCAACTCAACTCTAAACATGGCATTACTTAATGATTCAAGTATGGTTCCATCTAGCTCAATATTTGCTTGTTTTGCCATATTAAGCTTGTTGCATTGTCATTTGATTACTACTACGACCTTTTACTCTTCCACTTTGCATTAAGCCATCATAATGACGGTTTAATAAGAAAGTTTCTATTTGTTGTAAAGTATCTAACACTACACCAACTAAAATTAATAGAGATGTTCCTCCAAAAAAGTCAGCAAATGAACTATTGATACCCATTTTTATTGCAATAGACGGTAATATCGCAATAAATGCTAAGAATAACGAACCTGGTAAAGTGATACGTGACATTACCTGATCAATAAACTCAGCAGTTGTTTTTCCTGGTTTTACACCTGGAACAAATCCACCATTACGTTTCATATCATCTGCTAATTGATTAGGGTTAATCATAATAGCTGTATAAAAGTACGTGAAAATGATAATTAACGATGCAAAGATAAAGTTATACCAAAAACCATATCTATCAGCAAATACACCACCTGTACCACCAGAAAAACCTGATACTGCAGCTGGAATAAACATAATTGCTTGAGCAAAAATGATTGGCATAACACCCGCTGCATTCACTTTTAATGGTAAATACTGACGAACACCACCAAATTGTTTGTTACCTACAATCTTTTTAGCGTATTGCACTGGTATTCTTCGTGTTCCTTGTACTAATAAAATACAACTAACAATGATAAATAATAAGAATACAATCTCTAATAAGAACATGATTAAACCACCACCTGCACTTTGTAAACGAGAGCCGAATTCAGAAGTAATTGCAAATGGTAAACGAGAGATAATACCGATCATGATCAAGATTGAGATACCATTCCCAATACCTTTATCAGTAATTCTTTCACCTAACCACATAATAAACATAGTACCAGCTACTAAAATAATAGTAGATTGGATACCAAACCAAGTAGGATCAATTCCAACCACTCCGGGTTTTGT
>JAYSTR010000188.1:0-7664 GCA_043719555.1 Bacteroidota bacterium
TGTACATGATTTCATAATAACTCCAATCAATTACAGGACCGCCTGCTGCCCCTACTTTAAACACATCTGGCTGACGAGTCATTAACGATGTTGTCATAAATCCACCGAAGCTCCAGCCATGCACACCCATACGTTTAGCATCTACATACGGTAACGATTTTAAATAGTCAACACCTTTTAACTGATCTTCCATTTCAGCCGTTCCTAATTGGCGATGTGTTGCTTGCGAAAACGCTTTACCTCTATTGTCGGTACCTCTACCATCTAACGTAAATACTATAAATCCTTTTTGTGCCATATACTCATACCACAACTCGCCACCTGCCATCCAAGTATTAGTAACCAATTGTGAATGCGGCCCATTGTATAAATACACCAACACTGGGTATTTTTTTGTAGAATCAAAATCCGCTGGTTTAAATATTCGGCAATATAAATCAGTGCCTTGATTATTTTTAATCATAAATAAATTCCAGCTACCAAGTTTATAATCTTTAATAGGGTTTTCTGCTTTAAAAATATTGATGGCTTTTTTTGTAGCGGTATTAATAATATTGTATTCGCGTGGCGTAGTTGTATTACTAAAATTATCAATCATATAATTTCCTTTCTCATCCAATACACAGGTATGAAACCCATTACCATAAGTTAAGCGTTTGGTTTCAAATGTTTTTACATTCACACTGTATAAATCCTGATTCACAGGACTTTGCTCGTTTGCGTGAAAAAACAAACGCTCTCCTTTTTCATCAAAACCATTTTCTGCTTTTACTTCCCAGTTACCTTTAGTTAATTGCTTTATTAACTTGCCACTAATGTTGTATAAATAAAAATGATTGTACCCATCCTTACGGCTTTGCCAAATAAATTGTGAGGGGTTGTTTTTTACAAACAACATCGGATGCAAAGGCTCCGTATATTTGCCATCGTGCTCTTCAAATAAAGTTCTGATAAAATTTCCAGAAGCAACATCGTACTCATTTAATTTCATATCGTTTTGTGTGCGACTTAATACCGCTATGTAAACGTGCTTTTCATCAGGGCTCCAAGCAACGTTAGTTAAGTATTGTTCTTTATCACCTTCGGTTTTGATGTAATGTGTTTTATTGTTTTTTACATCATAAATAGCTAAAGTTACATAGTGGCTTTTGTTACCTGCCATTGGGTATTTAATATTCACGTTTTTTGCGGGGCGAGATGTCCAGTCAATAATAGGATACTCCGTTACATCCGTTTGATCCATACGATAAAACGCTAAGTAGTTTCCTTTGGTACTCCAGAACGTTCCGCCGTTAATCCCAAATTCGTTTTGATGCACATTTTTTCCTGTGTAAATAATATTAAACGATCCATCAGTCGTTACCTGTGTTTCTTTACCATCTTTTACTACAAACAAATTATAATCTTTACAATAGGTGTACGCACCAGTTGTCGCATCTTTATCAAATGCTTCTAAACTTGTATCGTCTGCTTTTTTATCGCTATCTGCAATTGTTTTTTTATCGACCGAATACAATAACTCTCCTTTTTTATTCGACACATAAAACTGATTGTTGTTTTTCCAAGTAACAGCCGTTAATGCCGATAAGGTGTCTTTAGTAGCAGCTTTAAGCGTTGCGTTTAATTCTTTTAAAGATACTACGTCTATGGTTTTACCTGTAGAGTTATCTCCTAGTTTTACAACGTTATTATCGATGTACGAAAACTTAGCAGAGTTTGGAATAAGGGCCAAAGCCGTTAAACGTTTTGGCGCTAAAGTGGTGCGGCCTTTTAAAACAGCATCCTGTATGGTTAGTAATTTATTTTGTGCGCTTACACCTAAAGCAATTGTTATACTTAAACAAAGGAAAAGATTTTTCATCGACTAGTGAGTTAAAGTTTGAAATTAATAGTTACAATACTAAGTAATTATACTAAATATTCAACAACCGCTTATCATTACTGCTTCACTATTTTTTTAACAGCTACTAATCGTTTTCCGTTATAAAGGTTTACAAAATAAACCCCGTTAGGTAACTCACTAATATTAACAGAAGAAGCCCCACCCGACCTCCCCGAAGGGGAAGAGTTTCTGTGTAGCGTTTGTTATTGGTAATGATAACGTCGGACTGATGAGTCCAGTAGTATGTATCGTGGTTAAAAAACTATAGCGTGCTAATGATCTCATAAAAATGCCTAGCGGGAAACCGTTAGGCATTTTTGTTTTATGATGCTCGTCGTTGCGAATGAAATGAGTTCTGATTTTCCTAAAAGCAAAAGAGCTACTTTTTCAAGTAGCTCTTTCAATTTAATATATTTTAGTGTTCCCCACCATCATGTTCGCCTTCGGCTAATGGTACAGTTTGAGGAACAAAATCGTGTTCTTGTCCTGGTTTGCTATAGTCATAAGCCCAACGGTGCACTACAGGTAAAGCACCTGGCCAGTTACCGTGGATATGAGCCATTGGCGTAGTCCATTCAATAGTGTTTGAGTTCCAAGGATTTTGAGGCGCTTTTTCGCCACGGAAAATACTGTAAAAGAAATTGAATAAGAATACTATTTGTCCTAAAGCCGCAACGATGGCGAACACTGTAACAATTTCGTTAATATCTACTAAATTGTCAAATAAAGGGAAGGCACTGTTTGTATAATAACGACGAGGTACGCCAGCTAATCCTAAAAAGTGCATTGGGAAAAATACACCATACGCACAAATAAACGTAATCCAAAAATGTAAGTACCCTAATTTTTTGTTCATCATACGTAAAAACATTTTCGGGAACCAGTGATACACACCAGCAAACATTCCAAAAATAGCTGATAAACCCATTACAATGTGAAAGTGAGCAACCACAAAATACGTATCGTGCACGTTAATATCTAATGTAGAGTCAGCTAAGATGATACCTGTTACACCACCCGTTACAAACGATGATACTAAACCGATAGAAAACAACATGGCAGGCGTGTAACGAATGTTACCTTTCCATAAGGTTGTGATATAGTTAAATGCTTTTACAGCCGATGGAATAGCAATTAATAACGTAGTGAAAACGAATACTGAACCTAAGAATGGATTCATACCTGTTAAGAACATATGATGCCCCCAAACGATAAATGATAAGAAACCAATTGCTAACATCGAACCAATCATCGCACGGTAACCAAAAATAGGTTTACGAGAGTTGGTAGAAATAATTTCAGACGTGATACCTAAAGCAGGTAATAATACAATATAAACCTCAGGGTGACCTAAGAACCAGAATAAATGTTCAAATAAAACGGGGCTACCACCAACGTTATCTAGCGGACGACCACCAATATAGATATCAGATAAATAAAAGCTAGTTCCCATACTTCTATCCATAATTAATAATACCACACATGATACTAATACTGGGAAAGATAATAAACCTAAAATTGCAGTGATTAAGAATGCCCAAATTGTTAAAGGCATTCTTGTCATTTTCATACCTTTCGTACGTAAGTTTAAAATAGTAACGATGTAGTTAATACCACCTAATAATGATGATACAACAAATAACGTCATAGAGATTAACCATAAAGTCATTCCTAATTTAGAACCTGGCATCGCCTCTGGTAAAGCTGATAAAGGAGGGTAAATTGTCCAACCACCTGATGCAGGACCATCTGTAATAAATAAAGATCCTAACATAATACACGTAGAGATAAAAAAGAACCAGTACGATAACATGTTTAAGAAACCAGATGCCATATCACGTGCGCCAATTTGGTAAGGGATTAATAAGTTAGAAAACGTTCCACTTAAACCACCTGTTAATACAAAGAAAACCATAATGGTTCCGTGTATCGTTACTAAGGCTAAATACATATTTGGATCAAGAATTCCGTCCTTACCCCATTTGTCACCTAACATTGCGTTAATGAAACCAAATTTTTCGCCAGGCCAAGCTAATTGCATACGGAAAATGATTGACATCGTCATAGCAATTACAGCCATAATAATTGCTGTAATTAAAAACTGACGCGAAATCATTTTGTGGTCCATACTAAAAATGTATTTACTCACAAAACTTTCGTGATGCTCCTCATGATCGTGTGCGTGATCGTGGTGTCCTGCGTGTGCCGTTAAATCTTCTGAATGTGCGTGTGCCATATCTTTATATAAAAATAATGAGTAACTAAATTATTTTGCTGCGATTGTTTTTACTGCTTTTTGCTTAGCTATCCAAGCATTGTAATCCTTTTCTGTATCTACAACGATAGTCATTTGCATATTATAGTGAGAGGCTCCACAAATTTTATTACATAATAAAATGTAATCAAACTCAACTGCTTCAACACCTTTTTTAGCTCTTACCTCGTTTATACCTGCCATTAATTGCTTCACATAAGCATCCTTACGCATATCTGCCGTTGTTTTAATAGGCTTAAATCTAAACTCTGTAATCATACCTGGCACACAGTTCATTTGTGCTCTAAAGTGAGGCATGTAAGCAGAGTGTATCACATCACGTGAACGCATTTTAAATTCGATTTCTTTTCCAACCGGTATATGAAATTCATTTTTGATAATGATGTCATCATTACCAGCTGCATCTGTTGTATCCATACCAACAGGGTTTCCTCCATTAATTTGGCGGTAGTCCGTTAAACCTAACGTTTTATCTTTACCAGCATAACGAGCAGTCCAGTCAAATTGTTTAGCGTATAATTCAATAGTGATTCTATCAGGGTTAGTAGATGTTTCAGTAATTTCATTCCAATATTTTAAACCAAAAATAATGATTGCCGCTAATACCACTGCTGGTGCAATAGTCCAAGCCATTTCTAAACGATTATCGTGTGCAAAGAAAACAGCTTTTTGATCTTTTTTACCTGAGTATTTGTAAGCAAACCAAAATAAAACAGCGTTTGTAATAATAAACACAAAAGTAATTAAATACATATTGTAGTCCCATAACGTATCAATTTTCAAACCATGCTCAGAGGCAGCACCTGGCAAACAGTTATCATTCCAACGGTTAATTTGCCAAAAGAAGAAAGCAAAGAAAGCAACCATAAACGCTAACATCAATTTACCATTTAAGGCATTATCGTTTTCGTTAACTTCCCACTCATTTGTTTTTTTAAATTCGCGTGATAATTCAATAACGCGCATTAATTGATGGACAGCGATGATTAAAAGTACAAGTCCTATTAAAATTAATAATTTCATATCGATAGTTCTATTGAGTTATTATTGTCTTTTTAAATATATAATTAGTAAGTATGGTGTAAACTTTCTTCCATAAACGGGTGGTTCTTCACCGCTAATGGACGCTTAGATAAGTTTGTTAATACAACATAAATAAATAATCCTAAAAAGAATAAGAAAGTGCCTAATTCCATCCAGCCTAAGCCTGTCCAAGCATGACCAACTGTACCTGGCATAACAACCATAATGATATCTAAATAATGTCCGATAAAAATAATAGCGCCTACAAACATTAATAAGAAGTAGTTACGTTTACTATCACGACTCATTAACATGATCATTGGGAAAGCAAAGTTTACGAATAATACAGTCCACATTAAAGCTTTGTAAGATTCCCAACGAGTTTGGAAATACACTGTTTCCTCAGGAATATCAGCATACCAAATTAACATGAATTGAGAGAAGTATAAGTATGTCCATAAAAAAGAAATAGCGAACATCCATTTACCAATATCATGCACTGTACTTTCAGTAACAAACTCTAAGTATCCTAATTTTTTTAACCATACTACCATAATTACCACTGTAATCATAGCACTTACCCACATACCAGAGAAAATATACCAGCCTATCATCGTAGAGAACCAATGAGTATCAATACTCATAATCCAATCCCATGCAGATGTAGAAGAAGTAACTGCAAACACAACTAAATAGTAAGCACTTAATTTAATGTTTTTCCAGTGGTATCCCCCATCTTCAGTTAATGAATCAGCTTCGATCGAGTTTTTACGTAATTTCCAAGTAAAGAATACCCAAGCAGACATATACAACAATGTGCGTATCCACCAAAACATATGACGTCCTTCTCCAAAATATCCAATTTTACCAGCAATTACTTTATCATAATTAGCAGATGCTGGGTCAGAAATACCATCTGCCATCCAAGGATATATTGTGTGAGCATTAAATTCTCCACAAATAAAAATTAATAATAAAATTGATAATCCAACTGGCATAAACCAAGTTACGGCTTCAAAAATACGTTTTAAAGAAGTTGCCCATCCTGCTTCAGCAGCAAATTGTAAAGCCATGAAAAATGAAGCTCCTAATGCAATAGCTGTAAAAAAGAAACCGCCAACAAAAACGTTAGCCCAAGCGCGTGTGCCTGCGTGGTAATGCTCTGCCTCGTTACCTTTATCCATCATAAACATTGCTACGATTGATACTAAACCAACTGCCATCATTGCAAATGATGTCAATTTAGTTTTTGATGGTAGTACGAAATTTAATTTATCTGTATTCATATTGTATAAATCTGTCGTATATAAATTCTAATAATTAATGACTTGCTGGTGTTAATGTAGCCACCGGTGTTGCTTTTGCTGTACTATCTACTGCAACAGCTACATCCTTAGGTCCTTGTAATTTTTGCACATAAAGCACTAATTTCCAACGCTCTTCTTGGGTTAACTGACCAGAATGAGAACCCATTGAGTTTTTACCGTAAGTAATAGAATGGAAAATTTTTCCTTCAGGTAAGTTTTTCAAAGCACCATTGTATGCTGGTGGAGGCCCAGGTAATTTTGAAGCAACTTTACCATCGCCAGCTCCAGCTGCACCATGACAGTGAACGCAAAATTTACCAAATAATATTTCGCCTTCTTTTTCTGCTGCTTCCGAAAAAGCAATAGGATTTTTTAAGTACATACCTGCTTGCTCATATCCTTCGGGTGTATTAGGATAAACATAAGGCATAAAACCTCTTGGTATAGTTCCTTTTACAGGTTTAAATTGAGAAGAGTAAATGGTATCTCCGTTAAGTGTAGTGGTTCCGTAAACTTCTAAAGAAGGTGAACGGTACATATCAGGCATGAATTCAAAACCTGGACTATTTGAATCTTTTTTACCGCAAGATGTAAAACCCGCTACTAACATAGCCGCAAACGTACCGCAAGCTACTAGTTTAAGATTTTTGTAAGACATATTCATCAGCTTAATATATTTATCTAATTAATATTTTGGTTCAATTGTAATGGTTCCTTTGTAGTTAACTTCTTCTGCACCTGTAGAGCGTAAAATATCATCCGCTTTTTTAGATTGCTCATCGTTTAACTCTAAGTAAATCATAAATTTATCATCCGTTGTGCGTGGATCAGGGTTTTTAGCCTTTGCTCCTGGCACTAACCAACAACGCAATAAATACGTTAATGACATACCGTGAGCAGCACAAAACACCGTTGATTCAAACGTGATAGGAATAAATGCAGGAATATTAAAATAATATGCCCAGTTTGGTTTACCACCAATATCATTTGGCCAATCGTGAACCATCATGTACCACATCATTAATGTTGCTAATGATAAACCTGTGATACCGTAAATAAATGCACAGATTGCAATACGTGTACGAGGTACTCCTACAATTGGATCTATTCCGTGAATAGGAAATGGTGTAAATACTTCATTGATACGAATTCCAGAAGCACGTAATTTCTTACAGCC
>JAYSTR010000189.1:0-7656 GCA_043719555.1 Bacteroidota bacterium
CCATAACCATTCTGCGCCTTTAATAATTGGCAAAGGCAAACAAATAAAATGGTTACAAATAAATGTTTTATCATTTAACTAGCTTTTTATTAATATCAATTTTAATAGTAAAAATATGCGAGTAAAGAGAAGTTGATACGTTTCCAATATTTGTCATTGCATAATCTAAACCAAAAATTTTATATTTTATACCAACTCCAATATTTGGCTGTGTAGTTGTAGATGTTGTTCCTTTAATTGATTGAGATTTTTGAATATTACCAATACCACCACGCAAAAATATAAATCCTTTGTAACCAACTTCAACACCAAATGCTGGCTCCATACTCCAACCTTTAGTTTTAATTACTGTATTCCTCTTTCCATCAAAGGTATTAATAAAATTAGCCTCTCCTGCAATTGATATTTTATTTTCCCAAACAAAAAAAGCACGCGTAGCACCCAAAATTAATTTTGGTAAAGTAACTTCTAAGGAGTTACTTGGAATATCATTACCAGTAACCGCAAATGTTTGTTTTACATCATCTGATAAATTATAGCTCCAGGCATTAAATGTTCCTGTGATATCACGAGCCATTGCTGCAAAGCGCCAGTTTTTATAATCATACATAGCTCCAGCATCTAAGCCAAAGCCCCAAGCACCACCAAATTCGCCCAACTTACGGCGGATAATTTTTGCATTAGCTCCGATTTTTATTCCTTTTAATTGAGGAATATTTCGTGCATACGATAACAACACGGCTGCATCAACGGCATTAAACGATTTCAACCGAGAATAATCCACGTTACCATTCGCATCAATTAATTCAGTTGTATTAGGGATATTATCTACTCCAAATCGTATAAAAGAAATACCCGCCACACTGTTACTATCTATACGTTTAGAGCCACCTATAAAATCATACTTTGCAATACCAGCAAAATACTCAGCATGCATTACACCAACTTGCAAATTACTTTGTTGTAATAATAAACCTGCGGGGTTCCAGTAACCTGCCGTTACATCACTTACCGAAGCCACATTAGCATTGGCCATTGATAAAGCTCTGGCACCTACACCAACATTTAAAAACTCATTACTATATTTAGCAACTTGTGCAGAAGAAGTAAAACTAGCAATGATTGCTAATAGGAATAATCGGAAGTATTTAAAACGTAAAGTAGACATGTAATTAATTATAATTAAAAATAGAGATTTATTTGTTATCTAACGCAAAATCAGGCTTTATATTGTTAAATAATTTAGAAAATTTTACACTAAACAAATCCGCTCCTTCTTTATTTAAATGCAAGTTATCGGTAAATAATTTTTTGTGTTTAAATTCCCTGTCATCCGAAAAATCTAAATAAAAAATATTTCGATTAAGCGTCAATGTTCGCAACTGATGTTTGAGTTTTTGTTTAACAATAATATCTACTGGCTCAGTTTCAAAAATGGGAGCTGTAAGTAGGATAAGATTAATTTTTTGTTCTTTGGTAAAATTAATTAATGAGTCAATGTATAGTCTGTTTTTTACGGAAATATAGTTGCATGCAAATGATTTTTTAACTTCATGAAATGTTGTATCTGGTTCTAAAATTCTAAATCCTTTATACATTAAAGTATCGTATTTTCCTGAAATATTAAGGTATCCGTGCAATGCTGTACTTAAAAATCCAACTTGTGTATAAGGCAACGAATGCAGGGGATTGTAATAAAAAGAGGTAAACCGTTTGTCTATTTTAGCGAGTTCATTATGTAAATTTTTATTTTGTAAATAGGGGAAAAATCTCGAAAAATCAGCAACTATATCGCTATCATTTTGTAAAGCGAAATAATCTATATTTAAAACTAAAAATTTAGGAATTTTACTTTGCTTATAATAGGTTTTTAATAGGGCTAAACTAACCTTTGGTGTTGCACCACTAATTCCCATATTGTAACTTTTCAACCGTGTAATACTATCAAATATTTGGGGATTAAAATGCATTTCTGCTCGCGACGATCCAGCAAATAACACATCGTACTGATTATTTTTATCTAAAAACAAGTGATTGTATTTGTCATACAATCCTTGTTTATTTTTTATGATACCTACATACAAAAAGCATCTATAAGCGAACAAAACACTTACAAACACAATCATATATATCACTATTTTTTTTATCAAAACTGAAAGTATATAAAACTATTCGCATTAAAATTTCCAAAACAAAATATCATACAAAGTATCCCAATATAAAACATTGGGGTTATGTAATTTTCTTTAAAACGTGTTGATTTAATTACAACAAACTCCTCTTGCAATTCTTTTAAAAATAAAATACTCAACACTAATAATAATAATACGTAATAAATTCTATCATTTAATGATAGCAGATGATGTAAGCCATCATTGAAATTAAAACTGAAAAATATTTGCTTGTAAATTAGCAATAAATCCGTAACAGAATTTGCTCTAAAAGCGATGAAAAAAATTGCTATAAAAAACAACGTATAGCACCATTTTAACAATGCCGGAATTTTTACTTTTTGCTTAACGAAAACATGTTCCATTAAATAAAATAATCCGTTTAATAGCCCCCAAATTAAAAACGTAAAATTTGCGCCGTGCCACAAACCACTTAATAAAAAAACTAATAATACATTAAATATCCATTTCGGAAAACTAACCCTATTTCCACCAATCGAAATATACAAGTACTCCTTAAACCAAGAGGTTAAACTCATGTGATGTCGTTGCCAATATTCGGTAACAGATTTTGATAATAACGGACGATTCCAGTTTAAATTTAAATTAATTTGAAACAATTTAGCTACACCAATAGCTATATCCGAATAGCCCGAAAAATCTGCATACAACTGAATTAAAAATAAAATTCCAATCACTATATACTCTAACGAATTAAAATCGCTTGGCAAATGATTAAATACAGGACTAACCAAATAAGCAATATTATCAGCTATCACCATCTTTTTAAAAAATCCCCAAACAATTAATTTAGTAGCCGCTCCCCACTCTATATCTTTATAAAATTGTACAGATTTTAATTGTGGCATTAAGGTATGATGTCGCACAATTGGCCCGGCTACCATGTGTGGAAAGAATGATACATACAATAAAAAATTAAGTACCGTATCATCTGCTTTATATTTTTTGCGGTACACATCTATCGTATAACTAATAGATTGAAATGTATAAAAAGATAATCCTGCAGGAATAATAAAATTTTCTAATAACGATGAATTATCACTAAAAAGTTGAAGAGAGGTATTATAAAAAAAGACAAAATATTTAAAGATAAATAACACACCAATAGTGCATGCAATGCTTAATAATAATAGGGCTTTTCGCTTCGCTTGTTTTTCTGAATTTGAAATTAATTTAGCTACATAAAAATCGAGTGCCGATGTGCCAATTAAAAGCAATAAAAACCAAGGATTATAGGAGAAATAAAAATAATACGACGCTATTAATAAAAACACATTTCGGTACTTGGGCGCCAACAACCAATAACCTGCAAATACACAAGGCAAAAACACTAAAAATATAAGCGAGTTAAATAACATCTTTGGTAAATATACAAACGATTTAATTTATATATATTTACACCACAAAATGAATATTAAGAAACATATGCCTAATGCCATTACTTGCTGTAATTTATTTTGTGGTTGCTTAGCTATTGTGCAAGCATTTGAAGGTAATTTAGTTTACTCCGCTTATTTAGTTGGCTTAGCCGCCATTTTCGATTTTTTTGATGGTTTTGCGGCGCGTATGTTAAAAGTAAGTTCCGCTATTGGTAAGGATTTAGATAGCTTAGCCGATATGGTAACATTTGGAGTAGTGCCCGGAGTTATGATGTATAAATTAATTGAAGTTTACGACGTTAATCATTTAAAATACTTTGCCTTTATAATTACCATTTTTTCTTGCATCCGTTTAGCAAAATTCAATAATGATACTCGCCAAACTGATTCTTTTATAGGCGTTCCCACACCTGCTGTTGCTATATTTATTTGCTCGCTGCCTTTATTATTACAACAAACAACTAATTTTAATTTTATTCAAAATTCTTATGTTTTATGTATAACATCAGTGATACTAAGTGGATTACTTATTTCTGAAATCCCTCTATTTGCACTCAAATTCAAACACTTTAAATGGAAAGATAATGAAATACGTTTTGTGTTTTTAGGGTTAAGTTTATTGTTAATTATTACACTTCAATTTGTGGGAGTTCCGTTAATTATTATGATGTATATTTTACTAAGTATCATTAGTAATATCCAAACAAAAAAATAATTGGGTTTTCATCTATTTTTTACCCCCTTTCATCTAAAACTTATAGCTTGTTATTCAATTATCTCGAAATTAGTGGTAATGGGCACAGAAATTGTTTATGATGTGTTTACAATTACAAATGTTAAAACCTTGTTTTTTGTACTTTTTTTGAATTTTAAGATCTAACTTTATACTAATAACAAATTATAAAATAATGAATAAGTTTTTTTTACTAGCAATCGTATTATTTTCATTAACACTTAACGTTTTCGCAGAAGGCACGCCACAAATTATGCCTAATCCAGCAATTGACATCCGTTTTCAGGTGTATGATAATGGTGATCCATTGAGAAATTTTATGACTTACGGTTGTCCTGTTAACAGTCGATTAAATATTCGTATTAAGCAAGTTGGCAATGAACGCATCCATATTGGCTTAAAACAAACCGACGGAGATGTTTACATGCGCGTTCGCGATCCATTAGGTACAATTGTTTACGGTCCGGTTTTAGTGCCAGCTAGTGGCGCAGGGTACATTAATACTTATGCACAAGCAATCGCAGGTCCATCTTTGGTAGTTGGCCCAACAGGTTATAACAGTTTATATTTTACGCCTTCTCTTCCTGGTGATTATTACATCGAATTTAACCCTAAAAATGCCAATACATATATAGCTGGTACAAGTAATGTAAAACGTTTATTTCAATTTTTTGATATTTCAGTTGAAAAAATCTCTACTAAAGTTATTCAAAAAGGACGTTTGTGGAGCAGTGCTTGGGATTTTAACTGTATGAGTTTTACAAATCCTTTTCAAGCCAAGATGCATATTTATGCGCCCGACTCTGTTTTAACGGCAATTGACTTTAACGGAATTCAGCCGTTTGGCTTTGTAATTGAGGCTAATAGTACAGGTGTTCAAAATACTGGAAATATAGTTAATGATCGTCGATCGGTTGCAGGTAATAAGCAATACCCTGAGTATAAATTGTTTTTGCAAATTCCCGATACAACTATTTTCGTTCCTGGCAGATTAGTTCCAAATATCATAGGAACACCTGCCGTTACTGGTTGCGCATCGCAAGGTTGGAAAATAAATTTACAATGTACCCATACTGGCCTAGCCGACATCTATTTAAACTTAAATGGTGTTGCAGGCTATCAAGCTGGCACGGCCGATGTTTTTTTTAACACAAAAATTGCCGCAGGTATAAATAATATTCCTTGGAATGGAAATAATGGATTAGGCGTTGCAGTAACTGATGGTGCGGCTATTCCTATATTTATAACTTATTACGCAGGACTAACTCATTTACCTTTATATGATTGCGAAAGTCATCCAAATGGTTTTAAAGTTTCTGTTGTCGCTCCTCCTGGCGGTACACCAAGCACTTTCTGGGATGATTCTGGCGTTGGAGGAACTACGAATTTGGCGGTTGGGTGTGTAAATGGTTGTCATCCTTGGACAGGCACATTTGGAGATGTAAAAACACTAAATACTTGGTGGGTTACTCATTACAAAAATTTAAATGTAGTTTCTGTAAAATACAACAAATGCCCTCCAACTGCAAATCCAGATAGTTACAATACAGCTTTAAACACTCCTATTACATATTCAGTGGTAGCAAACGATACCGATCCAGGTGGATCTTCATTAACAATTGCCATTGTTACACCGCCAATTTCGGGTACAGCAACAGTTGTGGGTGGCCAAATACAATATACACCTGCAACTAATTTTTCAGGCACAGTTACTTTAATATACCAAGCATGTAATACACCAACTTTGGTTTTGTGTGATACCGCAAAAGTAACCATCGTAGTTGATTGTGATGATGATGGTTTATCAAGCGCAATAGAGCCTGCAGGTGATGCTGATGGTGATGGATTACAAAATCGTTGCGATTTAGATTCGGATAACGATGGTATTTTAGATTCAGTAGAGGGTTATACCGATTTTGATGGTGATGGTATACCTAATGCTTTAGATTTAGATTCAGATAATGACGGGATAACTGATGCCATTGAAGCAAATTCAGGTGTGGTTCCCACAGGTTATGATTATACAACTGGGCGTATAACTGGTGCAGATACTGATAATGACGGTTTATTAAATTCAGTAGATAATTCACCATCAGTTGCTTACGGGCCAACTTCAACCTCTAAATTAGCTAATCCAAATACTGATGGTGATGCTCGTGCAAATTATTTAGATAAAGATAGCGACAATGATGGTATTATGGATGTGGCTGAGTGTGGCGGCATTGATGCTAATAGAGACGGAGTAGTTGATGGTTTTACAGATACCGATGCAGATGGCTATAACGATGCGTTTTTAAGCGCACCATTAGTAGTTCGTAATTCAGATGGTGTGACTTCTGCAACTAATAAAGTTGATTATTTAGATTGTGACTCTGATGGCGATGGCATTTCTGATAATCGCGAAGGACAAACAACCGCTGGTTTTGTTGCCGCTTTAGCTTTTGCTGATGCTGATGGCGATGGAATTTCTAATCAATACGATGGAGGAAACGGTATTATTCCAATAGATTCAAACAATGATGGGGTACCAGATTTTAGAGACACAGATAGTGATAACGATGGTATTTTAGATATTATTGAAGGAAATGATGCGGCTACAACAAATGGGGTAGCTGATACAACTCCTCTTAATGTTGATGCCGATGGTGATGGAATTGATGATCGTTTCGATTCAAATTTAGGGTTATTTAGCGCAAATTCTAATGTGCCTTGTCAAGATTTTGATGGAGATGGTCAGCGTGATTGGCGTGATATTGATGACGATAATGATGGAGTGCCAACTGCAATGGAAACAGGTGATGCAGTTCCCGCAAATGGAATTAAAGATTATCTAGAGGTAAACATTTGCGGCAATCATTTTGTAGGACAATCGTCTTATGCAATTTCCGTATACTCTGTTTCAGGAGTTTCAACTCCAACAAATGGATTAAATGCTCCAGATGGAACTGTCGCAACATTTAATGCTGTTAATGATTATGTAACCTATAAATTTAATGCCGCCTTTCCAATAGGTTCAACGATAACATTTGTTGCTCGTAAAACTAGCAATGCGGGTAATGCAAGCGGATTACAAATACAACAATCAACCAATGGAACAACGTTTTCAAACCCTGTTACAATAACAAATGGGGTTTTAACCCAGGTTTTATCTCCATATACTTATACAACAACTGTTGCAAATGTATTATATGTTAGATTCGATAGAACTGGAAATAGAGGATTGGAGATTGATGCTATACAAATAAGAATATGCTCTCCTGATCAAGATAATGACGGAATACCAAACTCTGTTGATTTAGATGATGACAATGACGGATTATCTGATTTACAAGAAGGTAATTTAGATTCTGAT
>JAYSTR010000190.1:0-3020 GCA_043719555.1 Bacteroidota bacterium
AAATAATATGAACATGTGCTGGTGATCCTTTTGCCAACAATGCTTTAAAAGCTAATACAATCGAAGCGCCCGTTGCAATCATAGGATCGCATAATATTAATGTTTTGCCATCCAAACTTGGACTCGATACATATTCGACATGTATATCAAAAGTATTGTCTTTATGATGGCGACGATACGCTGATATAAAAGCATTTTCAGCTCTATCAAAATAATTTAAAACGCCTATATGCAAAGGTAAACCTGCACGTAAAATAGTTGCAATAACTGGTTGAGAAACAATGTGTGAGGTTTGAGCCACACCTAAGGGTGTTTTAGTTTCGCGTGTTTCGAAACTCATTGTTTTCGAAATTTCGTAACTCATAATTTCACCCATACGTTCTAAATTTCTTCTAAAACGCATACTATCGTTTTGAATAGTTACGTCTCTTAATTCAGCAACGTATTGATTAAAAATAGAATTTTGTTCGGATAAAATATGAACCATACTGTTTAATTTAAGGTAGTTATTACAAAAATAATCAGCTAAATATAGGATTAATTTTTAGTATGTTTTGGGTTACTTTAAATTATTTTTTTCGACTCACTAAATACACGCCAGTGATAATAAATATGGCCGATACAAGCTTAATGGTAGTAATCTCATCTTTACCTAATAAAATGGCAATGATGGTTGCCAAAAATGGCTGAAAATAAATATACATACTTACGACTGATGAACTTAAAGCTTTTAAGGCATACGTGTTTAACAAATAAGCAAAAAACGTAGTAGCTATCACCACAAATAATACCGAAAATAAAACGCTTCCTGTAAAACTACAAAACGGTAAATTATAACTAATAGGATCCGAAAAAAGATTAAAATTAGTATGCATTAAATCCGAAATAGAAAATGGGAACACATATAATAATCCAAATAAAAACAGCCATTTCATAACAGTAACTGTTTGATATTTCTGCATCATAGGACGTGCCATTACCACAAAGACCGCCCAAGATAAAGAGTTTATGAGCGTTAATAAATCGCCCGCCATCGTATCGCTTCCAAAACTAATAGCACCTTTGGCTTTAAATAATAATAAAATAATGGCTCCTATTACTCCCAATGCTAAGCCTGTTAATTTAAGTGAGGTTAGTTTTTCTTTTAATATAAAAAGTGTAAATAACATCACGGCAATAGGATTACTCACCATTATAATAGCAGAATTAATGGGAGTGGTGAGACTCAATCCTTTTATAAAAAACATTTGATTAATGGCTACTCCAAATAAGGCTAAGAGGGCTATTTTTTTTATGTCGGCAGTTTCAACTTTTTCTTTAGGTAAAAAGAAGGAGAGTGTCCAAAACAACAAACAAGCACCACTTACACGTAATAAAACCAAGGCAAAGGGAGCAATATAGTCGGGCATTAAATCTTTTGCAATCGAATAATTTAAGGCATAAATGACTTGCGCTCCAAATAAATATACGTGTGCTTTTAAAGTTGAATTCATATATTCGTTTAAAATTTCGAAAAAGTAATTAATGATTTTTCACGACCAATTAAATACGAAAGTAATACTTAATAATTACCCAAAAAGAATTATTTCGTTGGTGCCATCACAAAGTGAATTGTTGTGGGATTTAGGTCTGCGAAATGAGATTGTTGGTATTACAAAATTTTGTGTTCATCCCACAGAATTATATAAAAATGTGGCTCGTGTAGGTGGCACAAAAACTGTTGATATTGAGAAAATTAGAAGCTTACAACCCGATTTAATTATTGGTAATAAGGAAGAAAACGAACAAAAAGGAATAGAACAATTACAACAGGAGTTTCCGGTTTGGATGAGTGATATTTATAATTTAGATGATTCGTTAGCGATGATAACGATGATAGGTGAAGTCGTTAATAAAAAGACAGAAGCTCTGCATTTGTCCTCCGAAATAGCGTCGTCGTTTAAGGCATTAAATAAACTCCATAAAAAGGTGTTGTATTTAATTTGGAAAAACCCTTATATGAGCGTTGGTAAAGCTACATTTATAGGAGATATGCTTGCTAAATGTGGTTTTGAAAATGGATTAGTAGATGATACTTTGCGTTATCCTGAACTAACATTGAAGGCAATAAAAGATATTAATCCAGATGTTATTTTTTTATCTACGGAACCGTATTCATTTAAAGAAAAACACGTTGAAGAATTTAAAGATGAATTCCCGAATGCAACTATACAATTAGTTGATGGGGAGTTATTTAGTTGGTATGGTAGCCGATTAAAACATAGTGTACGTTATTTTAACGACGTTTTAACATCGCTTACTTAAGAAGTATTTTAAAGTATTTATTAAAATGCATTAGCGTCATTGCGACGAAGGAAGCAATCTCAAACATTGTATTAGATTGCTTCGTCGTATCTCCTCGCAATGACGAACAGCTTTCAGAAGTAACTGAATTAAGATTACTTAGTAGATAAAAACGTAATCACGGGATAATGATCCGTCAGTGTTTCTGAAATATGATGATAATTTTTGCTTTCAAAATCAGGACTATATAAAATATAATCTATTCTAAATCGTGGAAATTTACCAGCATAGGTTTGCTCAAACCCACTACCCGACTCTATAAAGGCATCTTTTAAATTATTTGAAACTGTACGATAGACATAAGATGCGGGTGTATCATTAAAATCGCCACACAAAATGATTTTATAGTTACAGCTTGCAATATGTGCCGCAATAATATCTGCTTGCGTTGCACGTTTTACAAAAGCACGTTTTAAACGACGCATAATGTTTTTACTTTTTTCAACTTCGTCTTTAGTATCTATAGTATCATTTTTTATTTCGTCAATAAATTTATAATCTACCTTATTAAAACTAATAGATTGTAAGTGCATATTGTAAACTCGCACTGTATCAGTATTAATAATGACATCGGTATAAATACAAACATTATTTTTACTCGTATTAAAATCTATTTTACCTTTTCGGATAATAGGATATTTAGTAAAGGTTGCAACGCCCCAATGATCGTGTTTGCG
>JAYSTR010000020.1:0-2362 GCA_043719555.1 Bacteroidota bacterium
TTTTTTACTTTCAATTGCTTTTATTGATTCTTCAACTAATTGTACGCAAGTTGTTTTACCTGCTAATAAATCAGCTTGAAGATTTTTAATGGTTGTAAATGTATACACAGTTTATATATTAAATAATAAAAGCGTCAATCGATTAGAATGACGCTTATAAAAAATAAATTAAAAATTACTTATTTGTTTTCAGTATCAGAAGTGCCTTCGCCTTTTGATGCGTCTTTAAATTCTTTCATTCCTTTTCCTAATCCTTTCATTAATTCAGGAATTTTTTTACCCCCAAACATTAATAAAACAATTACTAAAATGATAATGATTTCTGGAGCACCTAGTCCGCCTAAAAATCCAAGTATTAATGCGTTTGTCATTGTTATAAATTTAGACTACAAATATAGGTATTAATTAGTTTTAAGCAAATTGCCGAAAATCTACTATTTTTGAGAAAAATAGCGCTATATGATTAAAAAAATAGAACACATCGGCATTGCAGTTAAAAGTTTAAGTAACTCTAACGAATTATTTAAAAAACTATTCGGAAAAGATCATTATAAAGTAGAGGGCGTTGAAAGTGAAGGTGTGAGTACTTCTTTTTTTATGTTAGGTGAAACTAAAATTGAATTATTAGAAGCAACTAACTCCGAAAGCGCTATTGCAAAATTTATTGATAAAAAAGGTGAAGGCATTCATCATATTGCCTACGAGGTTGATGATATTTACAAAGAAATGGAACGATTAGAAACAGAAGGTTTTGAAATTTTAAATAAAGAACCTAAACACGGCGCAGATAATAAATTGATATTCTTTTTACATCCTAAAAGCACCAATGGTGTTTTAGTTGAGTTGTGCCAGGAAAGAAAAAACTAATCTTCTGCCTCAGTTTCCTTACCTTTCATCGTTCTCCACAATGAAACGATTTGTTTACGAAAAATAAACAATAATAATAAATAGGGAACAGCCATTAAATACAAAATACCTTTGTTGATACCAGCGGCTACCGAGTTTTTTTGGCCTGCACTACTTTCTACAGATGCTTTACACATAGCGCATTGAGCCTCATAAATCTCTGGCAACATAACAAAAAGCACAATTAATAAAACAATAAAAATATAGTTACGCATGTTGTTCATTTTATAATGGGTAAATGTAGTAAAATCATAGCATAATCACTCCCCACATTCGTCCAGTTAATCCTTTATCTCGTCTGTACGAAAAAAAATCGGGTTCTGTAGTGCATCTGTTAATACTCCAAATATTTTCGGCTAAGATATTATTTTGTAAGGCAACAAATTTATTTGCTTTCAATAAATTTAAATGATTGTTATCATAACAGCTTTCAGGGAAACCATGTTGTCTAAACTCACTAATAACATTATTACTCACCTCATAATTAGCGCAACTAATCCCCTGACCAATAGCCATTTTTATATGTGGAGTTTCAGCACCTAATTTTTGCATTTCGGTAATTGTATTAGCTACAATTTTATGCAATGTACCTCGCCATCCACAATGTGCTGCACCTATTACTTGATTGACCTTATCAAAAAACAAAACAGGATAACAATCAGCTGCACCAATGGCAAGAGCCAGTCCTTGCTCGTTTGTTACCAATGCATCGCCAATTTGCAAACCAACTTTAGCCTTGCAAACTATGTTACTATGTATTTGGTTTAAATAAGAAACTTGTGTAAAATCAATCTGTAAATCTTGTAATGCTAAGCGTCTGTTTTCAGCAACAGATTCTGGTAAATCATCTTTACCACCCAAATTTAAACTTTCAAAAGGTTTTTGAGAAACACCACCATGCCTTGTAGAAAAACCATGCGTAGTCGTTATATTATCAGATGTTAGCCAACGCACTTTAAAGGTTAACTTACAATTTTAATTAAATCTTTAATGATAATCGCTTTCTTTTTCGCTAAATCAATATCGTCATCTACAATAGTTACGTGTCCCATTTTTCGGAAAGGCTTTGTTTTTGTTTTACCATATAAATGCACGTACACGCCTTTGTATTTAATAGCATCTATTAGTCCTTCGTATTTAGCTTCACCTTCGTAATTTTTTTCGCCTAATAAATTTATCATTACAGATGGTTTAGTAATGCCCGTATCGCCTAATGGTAAATTTAAAATGGCACGTAAATGCTGTTCAAATTGCGACGTATAATTAGCTTCAATAGTTTGATGCCCACTATTGTGTGGACGAGGTGCTACTTCATTCACCAACACTTTACCATCTTTAGTAACAAATAATTCAACTGCTAAAATACCAACGATACCCAATTTTTCAGCCACTAGTTTCGCAATATCAATTGCTTGTTTATCAATGGATTTTTTAATATTAGCAGGCGAAAATAAAA
>JAYSTR010000191.1:0-7536 GCA_043719555.1 Bacteroidota bacterium
AGAGGGATTAGCGGAAAATGAGCGGGTACTCGAACAAAAAGTAATTGCTCGTACGGAAGAAGTTGTTAAGCAAAAAGAAGAAATTGAAGAGAAAACAAAAGAGCTTGAAATACTTTTTAAACAAGTAACAGATAGTATTCATTATGCAAAAAGAATACAAGAAGCTATATTACCTCCACATAATTTAGTAACGAAATATTTACCACAATCCTTTGTATTATATAAACCAAAAGATATTGTAAGTGGTGATTTTTATTGGATAGATAAGAAGAATGGCTGGAGTTATTTTGCAGCCGTGGATTGCACTGGACATGGTGTACCTGGAGCCTTTATGAGTATTGTTGGCCATAATTTATTAAAAGAAATTTTAACAAATAGCACAACTTATATTTCTCCATCAGAAATTATGGATAAAATGAATGCAGGTGTAGCTAATACGCTTCATACGAATTTATCTGACAAACAAACAAAGGATGGCATGGATATGACATTGTGTGCAATCAATTATGATACTTTAGAATTACAATTTTCGGCTGCATTTAATCCTTTATATATTGTTCGAAATGGCGAATTAATGCAACATAAAGCTGATAAATTTCCTGTAGGTATGTTTATTGGCGAAAAACAAAGCTTTACTAACAATACTATTCAATTGCAAAAAAACGATCAAGTTTATATTTTCTCAGATGGTTACGCTGATCAATTTGGTGGGCCTAAAGGTAAAAAGTTTATGGCTGGTAACTTCAGAGATCTGTTAGCAAAAGTAAGTCAGCAACCAATTGAAAATCAACACAAAGTATTAAATTCAACTATTGAGAATTGGCGTGGAAATTTAGAGCAGGTAGATGACATTTTAGTAATTGGGGTTAGTATATAAAATACTAAAGACCATCTCCCATAATTTTAACAGTAATATTATTCATATTATCCGCCAATTTAAGCTGACACCCTAAACGTGAGGTATCCGTAATATTTGGTAAAGTATCTAACATTGCATACTCATCATCAGTAATATCATTTAAACTATCAAAACCTGTAATAACCGATACATGGCAAGTGGCACATAAAGCCATACCACCACAAGTAGCTAAAATATCGTAATCATTCCCTTTTAAAAACTCCATTAAACTTAAGCCCATATCCGTTGGAGCCTCAAGAGTTGTAATACTTAAATCGTTGTTTTGGATGTTTATTTTAATATCTGTCATAATCCTAAAATGGTGTACAAATGTAATGCTTTGAATTAAATATCAAACAAGCACTTTTTACTTAAAAAATACCTTTTTTTAGAAACATAAATAGTTAAATTTGCTGACTTTAATAAAACAATATGAAACATTTTTTCTTTTTAATATCTCTATTATTTTTAACCACTTTAAGTATAGCTCAGTTTGGAACTGTGCGTGGTTTTGTATATAATAAAGCCAATGGTGAACCAGTTGCTTTTTCTAATGTATACATTAAAGGCACAACCAATGGTTCATCTACCGATTTAAATGGTTTTTTTACCTTAAATAAAATTAAACCAGGAACATATACATTAATGGTAACTAACCTAGAGTTTGATACTATTAGCCAAGAAATTACTTTAAAAGCTAATGAAATTTTAAGTAAGAAATTTTATGCAGAAAATGGTGGAGTAAAATTAGGAGAAGTAGAAGTCACGGCTGACCAATCTGAAAAAATAGAAACACCTAATGTTGGTGTACAAAAAATTGATCCTGTTGCGATTAATAAATTACCAAGTGTTGGTGAGCCAGATTTAGCGCAATATTTACAAGTATTACCAGGTGTTGTTTTTACAGGTGATCAGGGTGGTCAATTATATATTCGTGGAGGTTTACCAATTCAAAATAAAGTATTATTAGATGGTATGGTAATTTATAATCCTTTCCACTCTATCGGTTTATTTTCGGTGTTTGATAATGATATTATGCGTAGTGCTGATGTTTATAGTGCTGGTTTTGGTGCTGAATATGGTGGGCGTACATCTTCTATTATGGATATTACAACTCGTGATGGTAATAAAAAACATTTGGCAGGTAAAGTTGCAGCTTCAACATTTGGAGCGAAATTAACGTTAGAAGGTCCATTAAAAAAATTAAAAGAAGATGGTGGGGGAAGTTCCTCGTTTTTATTCTCAGGTAAAACATCTTACTTACCACAAACTTCAAAAATATTATATCCTTATGCCAACAAAGATGGCTTACCTTTTTACTATACCGATTTGTATGGTAAGGTTTCCTTTAATGGTGGGAATGGTAGTAAAGTAAATTTATTTGGTTATAATTTTAATGATAAAGTTGTATACAAAGATTTAGCAAAATTCAACTGGACATCGTTTGGTGGTGGAAGTAATTTCGTTTTAATTCCTAGTAACTCATCTTTATTAATTGAAGGTAACTTTGCATACTCGAAATATAAAATTAATTACCAAGGCTCTACTGAAGCAGATAAAAAATCGAGTACCGTTGGTGGATTTAACGGAGGTTTTAATTTTTTAAAATACTTTGGACGTAATGAATTTAAATATGGTTTTGAATTAGTTGGAACAAATACAACTTATGATTTAGAGAACACAACGCTTTCTAAAATATCCTATGCGAAAAATTCATTAGAGTTAGGAGCACATATGAAATTTAGATGGTTAGATAAAAAGAAATGGTTAGTGTTAGAACCAAGTATGCGTTTACAATACTATGCATCATTTAATGAATTATCGCCAGAACCACGTTTACAAGGTAAAGTAAACTTCACTAAAAAATTACGTTTTAAATTTGCCGGTGGTTTATATAGCCAAAGTTTAATGAGTGCAAGTTCTGATAGAGATGTTGTGAATTTATTTTACGGTTTTTTAAATGGTCCTGAAGGATTACCAAAAGAATATCAAGATAAAAACAATAACACGCAATCTGTAAAAGGTGTTATTCAAAAAGCAAATCACATCGTTGCCGGTTTTGAAATTGATTTAGGAAAACATATAGAGTTACAAGTTGAAGGATACCAAAAAAACTTTACGCAATTAGCGACAGTTAATCGTAATAAGTTATACGATGAAACAGATGTAACTAAGCCCGATGCATTAAGACGTACCTTTATTATGGAAACTGGTGTAGTAAAAGGTTTAGATTTTACAGGGAAATTTGAACGTAAACGTTTTTATTTCTGGGCGGTGTACTCATTGACTTATAATGATAGATATGCAGGAAATACTCCTGATGGAAATGTTTATCATTATTCTCCAATTTATGATAGAAGACATAATGTTAACTTAGTAAGTACTTATGCGTTTGGTAAAAAACGTAATTTAGAGTTAAGTATCCGTTGGAATTTTGGTTCAGGATTTCCGTTTACACCTACAGCTGGTTATTATCCTCAAGTTGATTTCAATAACAATTTTACAACTGACTATACAACGGCTAATGCTAATTTAGGTTTTGTGCCAGGTGATTTTAACTCTCGTCGTTTACCTGATTACCACCGTATGGATATTAGTTTAAAATGGAATTATGCGTTTAGTGAGCGAGTTAAATTAGAAATTAATTTAGGTGCAACAAACATTTACAATCGTGAAAACATATTTTATTACGATCGTGTAAAAAATGCTCGTGTAAACCAGTTACCTATTTTGCCTAATTTAAATATGAGTTTAAAATTCTAATTTAAATAATAGTGGCTTTTAAAATTTATACCAAAACAGGCGATAAGGGCTTAACAGGTCTTATTGGCGGAACTCGTATTCCTAAATTTGATATCCGCATTGAAGCATACGGTAATGTAGATGAGCTCAACTCTTATGTTGGCTTAATTAGAGATCAGGCAATTGATGAAAATTCTCGCACAGTATTAATTGAAATACAAGATAGATTATTTACAATAGGTTCTTTATTAGCTGAAGATTCTAAAAAAAATAAAATGACTTTACCTCAAATTTCGGAAACTGATATTGAATTATTAGAAAAAGAAATTGATGCGATGAATGAGCATTTACCTGAAATGAAGTTTTTTGTTTTACCAGGTGGGCATACAACTATTTCGTTTTGTCATGTAGCGCGTTGTGTGTGCCGAAGAGCCGAGCGTTGTGTGCTAAGATTAAATGAGGAGCAACCCGTTAACGAATTAATCTATAAGTACCTAAATCGTTTATCTGATTATTTATTTGTGCTATCTCGCAAAATTACAATGGATGTAAAAGCAACAGAAACATTTTGGAAACCACGTGTCTAAATTTTATATTATTATATCTGTATCCGATAAAAAGTAATTTACTATTAACACTTATTATGTATTTACTATGTAACTTTTAAATAGATTTACATTATAAATAAAACTATTTAAAAACTTACTTATGACAAAACTGTATGTATTACTATTAGTAATCCTAAGCAAAGTTTTTATAGCTCAAAATTTATCAATTGCAGGGAATGTACAAGACACTATTGAGAAAATTCCTTTAAAAAATGCAGTCATTATAGTTACTAAATTATCAGACTCAACTTTAATTAATTTTACCCGTAGTGATGCCGAAGGAAAGTTCATTATAAATGATTTACCTATTGATACTTTTGAAGTAACAATTTCACATCCCAAATTTAGCGACCAGCCCTATTTTGTTGTAGGTAGTAAACAAAACCACGAGTTTGACTTTGGTAAAATTATTTTACCCGCTAAAAGCCAACAATTAAAAGAAGTAATTGTTATGGCTTATAAAGAATCGATGTATTACAAAGGCGATACTTTAATTTACAATGCCGATTCGTTTAAAGTAAAACAAAATGCCACCGTTGAAGATTTACTGAAAAAATTACCCGGAATGAAAGTTGATGCAGCCGGTAAAATTACTGCTCAAGGCAAAGCTATTGATAAAGTATTAGTAGATGGTGATGAGTTTTTTGGTACAGACCCAACTATGGCAACAAAAAATTTAGCAGCCAATTCAGTTGAATCGGTTCAGGTTTACGAGAAGAAAAATGATGATGCAACAACTGACAAAGCAAGCGATGAACCCTTAAAAGTTTTGAATCTAAAACTAAAAGAAGATGCAAAAAAGGGTTACTTCGGTAAGGTAAGTGCTGGCTCAGATTTTAATCGCTTTTATGAAGGAGAACTATTAGCAAACCGATTTAAAAAGCAACAAAAAATATCAGTATTTGGAATTGTTGCCAATACACCCAAAACAAATTTAGGCTGGGGCGATATGTTTAAATATGGTTTACAAGATGAAGGGGGGATGATGGAAGGAGACGATGGTGACCGATTTTTTACCAATAGCCCGCCAACACAAGGTATACCACAAACTATTAGAGGAGGTATTTATTTTAATGATAAATACAACAACAAAACTAAAATAAATAGTAATTATTCTTTTAATAATAGTAATGTATTATCAAAAACAGAAAGTAGAAGTCAGTATTTTTTAACAGACACAAATTATGTTACAAATAATGAAATTGAAGAAAATCAGCAAGCTCAAACTCATAAAATAAATATCACAATTAATCACGAAATCGATTCATTAACTAAATTAACCGTAAGTCCAAAAATAAATTATAACATTAATAACTCAAAAACCAATACTTACAATAATTACGCTACAACATTAGATACTATTACACGCGAAACAACTATAATTGATAAAACATCTGCACAAGGTTATGATATTGGTTCCTTATTTAAATTAGAACGTAACTTTAAAAAGAAAGACAGGAACTTAGTTATAAAATACAATTTTAATACAACTCAAAGTAACAGCAAAGGGCAACTTAATACCGAAAATATTTTCCTAAAATCGACCACCTTTACTATACCCAATATTGATCAACATAAAGAAAGTTCATCAAATAGTTTAACAAACATAGGTAGCATAACTTATGTAGAACCTTTAACAAAAAAAATACGCACCGAATTTAGTTATGAAGTAACTTTATTTAAAAATGATCAGATAAAAAAATCGTTAAATAAAATTGGAAACGAGTATACGATTTTAGACTCTACTTACTCTAACGATTTTAATGTAAATCGCACCATACATCGCGAAGGAGTAAAATTTATATATGAAATAAAAAAAATGAAATTATCGCTTGGCGCAAAAATGCGACAGACATTTATAAAAAACGAGAATCATTTTTATAACAACACGATTACAGAATATGTGAATAATGTTTTACCATTTTTAGGGACTCGCTATAAGTTTAGTCAAAATGCAAGCATTAATTTTAACTATCGTACAAATTCATCACTGCCATCCATTAATCAATTACAACCTATAAGAAACAACAATAATCAAAACAATATTAAAATTGGTAACCCAAATTTAGTGCAAAGCTTTGATCATAATTTTGAATTAAATTTCAATACCTATAAACCTATCAGCGAGAAATATTTTTGGGCTGGTGGTTATTTTAATTTTATACAAAACGCAATATCTGAATCACAACAATACGATAGTATTGGTCGAACATTATCGCAGGCAGTAAATGTAGATGGCAATTACAATGCAGGCAGTTGGCTTGGCTTTAGTTGGCCTGTATTTGGCAAAAAACTAGTATTTAATCCTAATGTTAATTACAATACTAACAAAAACGCTAATTATATTAATAATCAAAAAAACAATACACTAATGAGTACACTTAGTAGCGATTTTAATATTGGTGTAAATTTAGAAAAATATGATTTCGGTGTAGGAACAAATTATAGCTACAATTCAACCTACTCGACCTTATACTCAGCCAGTAATAAACCATACTTAAACCAAAGTTATACTGCTTATTTTAAAATTGAATTTCCGGAAAAAATATTTGTAGCATCAGATGCTTCTTATACAACTAATACACAACGTGCTGCTGGTTATAATCTAAATTTCTTAATATGGAATGCCAGTATTTCAAAAAACTTTGGTAAGCTCGAAAATTTAATCGTTGGCTTTAAAGCATACGACATTCTCAATCAAAATATTAGTGCCAATAGAGATGTTACAACCAATGTAATTACGGATATTAAAACAAACATTATATCGCGCTACCTTTTATTAACAGTTACTTATAAGTTTAACAGCCAAAAAACAAAAGATAATGACGACGATATGTAATATTTTAATATTGGTTTTTTTATCAAGCTTATCGTTTGCACAAATAACAAGTGGCAAAATTGTGTATGAACGAAAAACCAATTTATATAAACGTTTAAAACACTGGGATGATATAAAAGACCAAATACCAGAGGCGGACAAAATTAAAACAGATGAGTTTGAATTGTTTTTTAATGATACAGCCTCCGCGTTTACGCCCATCGAAACTGACATAAAGGATAAATACGAATGGGCTACCGCACGGAATTCTACTTATCAGAATTTTAATACTAAAAGTAAATTAACTTATAAAAGAATTTGGGGCGAACAATTTTTATTAAGCGACTCTTTAATTAAACGTACTTGGAAAATATCAGATAATAAACGAAACATTGCAGGATACGATTGCAGAAAAGCTATCTGGCAAGCAAATGATAGTGTGAGGATTTATGCTTGGTACACAGATGCGA
>JAYSTR010000192.1:0-3008 GCA_043719555.1 Bacteroidota bacterium
CTATGTTTTTTGTTTTTTGCATATCTGTTTAGTCACCTTCCCTTCGGGTAGGTAGGGTGGGGCTTCTCTTATCGTTTTTTAAATAAATTCATTAGTGGTTTAATATAGCCTTCGTGTGTATGTATGGTTGTATAATCTACGCCACTTTTATTAAAGGTTTCTTTTAATTGAGCTTCAAATTTTAAGTGATTAATTTCAAATTGTTTTCTGAAATGCTTATCACTTGTATCAACCCACATTAATTTTCCTGTTTCATTATCTCTTAATTTAATTAAGCCAACATCAGGTAATGTTGTTTCGTGTTTGTCGTGAATACGTAGCGCCACTAAATCGTGTTTACGATTAGCTATTTTTATAGCATCAGCATAAGTGTGAGCATCCTGAAAATCAGAAATTAAAAACGTAATGCTTTTCTTTTTAATCACGTTATTTAAATATTTTAATGCTAAGCCAATATCGGTACCTGTATTTTTTGGTTCGATGTTTAATAACTCACGAATGATACGTAGAATATGCGACTTCCCTTTTTTAGGTGGAATAAATTTTTCTATCACATCACTAAAAAATATCACACCAATTTTATCATTGTTTTGTGAGGCGGAAAAAGCAATCACAGCGCATAGTTCTGTAATTAAATCTTGTTTAAATTGTTTTTGAGTACCAAATTGTCCACTCGCACTCACGTCTACTAAAATCATAACGCTTAACTCACGTTCCTCTTCAAATACTTTTACATAAGGTGTACGTAAGCGAGCGGTTACATTCCAATCAATCGTTCTAATGTCATCACCAGGAGTGTATTCGCGTACTTCGCTAAATGCCATACCTCGTCCTTTAAACGCAGAGTGATACTCTCCAGAAAAAATCTGAGTACTCAAACCTTTAGTTTTGATTTCTATTTTACGAACTTTTTTTAGTAACTCGGCGGTTTCCAATTTATAATTATTGAATAGGTGATTTATTAAATTAGTGATTTGATTAAATAATTTATAGAGCAACAATAACTCGGTAATTCTTTAATTCTCTTATTCGCTAATTGTTATGGAACTTCAACAGTATTTAATAACTCATTTATGATATGCTCCGTAGTAATGTTTTCTGCTTCGGCTTCGTAAGTTAAACCAATACGATGACGCATGACATCTAAACAAACTGCACGTACATCTTCTGGTATCACATAACCACGACGTTTAATAAACGCATAGGCTTTAGCCGCTAACGCTAAGTTAATACTAGCACGTGGCGAACCACCATAACTAATTAATGGCGCGAATTTTTCTAATTTATATTCTTTAGGATAACGCGTTGCAAAAACGATATCGACAATGTAACGTTCAATTTTTTCGTCCATATAAACATCCTTAACAACAGCACGAGCTTTAATAATATCATCAGGATGCAATACCACATTAGGTTGCGACATACCTTCTTTACTGATATTTGACGCAATAATTTTTCGTTCTTCCTCTTTAGTTGGATATCCAATAACCACCTTTAACATAAAACGATCCATTTGAGCTTCAGGCAATGGATATGTTCCTTCCTGATCAATAGGGTTTTGGGTAGCCAATACTAAAAACGGATTTGGTAATTTAAATGTTTCCTCGCCAATGGTTACTTGTTTTTCTTGCATCGCTTCTAACAAAGCCGATTGAACTTTTGCCGGCGCACGGTTAATCTCATCAGCTAACACAAAATTGGCAAATAATGGTCCTTTACGTATACTAAATTGTTCTTGTTTTTGATTGTAAATCATTGTGCCAATTAAATCGGCTGGTAATAAATCGGGCGTAAATTGAATACGGCTAAATTGGCCATCAACACACTTTGCTAAGGTATTAATAGCTAATGTTTTTGCCAAACCGGGTACACCTTCTAATAAAATATGCCCATTACTTAATAAGCCAATTAACAAACGCTCTACCATGTGGCCCTGACCCACAATCACTTTGTTCATTTCATTGGTTAATAAATCAACAAAAGCACTTTCGCGCTGTATTCTCTCGTTTATTTCTTTAATATCTACTACCATAACGTTTTTGCTTGTGTTGCAAAGTTAACATTGGTAAGGCTTTTAAGTTTTTTAGCGTTGTTAAAATTTGTTAACCATTTTGTGATTTTAACGGTTTTTTAAATTTTTTTGGTTTTTACCAGTTATGGGTAAAAACTAACCAGATATAAAGTGAAACCCACCACTTACCAAGTTGGCTAAATAAACTCAAAGCACAAGCCTATATTTGAAGAAGAATTACGACGGCTCATTGATATAATTAACCAAAACAAGATAAATCACTCACAAAAAGCAATTTAAAAAAAATGTGTTTTGTGAAATTTATCCATTTAACGGTAGTGTATATTGTTTTTATACTAAATACCTTCGCGCCCGAAACTGAATAAATACATTAACCACTAATACAACCAATATAAATTAACCATAAAACTACACACTATGAAAACACTACTATTAATTTTTGCAAGCCTTTTGGTAATAAGCACAAAAGCACAAAACGGATTTACAACTTACTCTGCTAGTTTAGTTGATATGCCTTCTGTTGGAAATAAACAAACATCAATAGTGGTTGATAATTCGAATAATGTTTGGATGGGATATAATGGAACATTTTCTAATTCAGGGCGATTAGTAAAATATAACGCGACTACTCAAGTTTACACGGTTTATTCAACAACTTCTACACCAAGCATCTCTAATAGTCATATTACTTCTTTAGCTAAAGATGCAACAGGTAATATTTGGATTGGAACTAATGCTGGATTACTAAAATATGACGGTGTAAATTTCACTACAGTTGGTTTAAGTACAACTTCTGTAAATTGTATTGAAGCAATAGGCAATCAAATTTATGTAGGCACAAAATCTGGATTATACAGGTATGACGGCGCAACGTTTACAAATTATAATGTAGCAAACGCATCTTTGCCAAGTGATACCATCTTTGCTGTTAAAGCAGAGAATGCCAACGTATTATGGATAGGTAATAATCGTTCTC
>JAYSTR010000193.1:0-19514 GCA_043719555.1 Bacteroidota bacterium
CAACGGTATTAGTTCCTGTACAGCCAGAAGCATTACTTCCAGTAACAGTATAAATGGTTGATGATGCAGGTATTGTAGAAACAACAGAGCCTGTTAACGCTCCCGGCATCCAAGTATAAGTTGTAGCGCCAGATGTAGATAATGTTACAGTTGTGCCTGAACAGATTGTATTTTGTGATGAGCTAGCTGTTACAGTTGGCGTTGTTCCTACTGATAAGTTTACGGTTGCAGATGAACTACATCCAAGTGAATTTGTTCCAACTACACTATACGTTGTTGAGGTTGTTGGAGTAACCACAACCGAAGTTCCAGTTAGAGCTCCAGGATTCCAAGTGTATGATGTGGCTCCAGATCCTGTCAACGTAGCTGAATTGGTAGAACACATGATAGTTGGATTACTAGTACCAATTACCGAAATAGTTGAAATAGCTACCGATAATGTTGCAGTTGTAGAACATCCTAATGTATTAGTGCCAACAATAGAATAAGTAGTTGTGGTAGTTGGACTTACAGCCACATTTGACCCGGTTAAAGCGCCAGGATTCCATGTATAATTAGTTGCTCCCGTAACCGTTAATGTAGAAGTTGAGCCACTACAAATTAACGATGGTGATGCTAATGGCGTTAAAGTAAGAGCTGGAGTAACTTGTAAATTTAAAGTTTGAGTAGAAATACAATTACCAAGAACGTTTCTTCCAGTTACCGTATAAACTACACTAGCTGTAGGTGTTACTGCAATAACGGTTGTTGTTAAAGCACCTGGATTCCAAGTATATGAATTAGCGCCACTAGCTGTTAATGTAGCAGATGCGCCGATACATAAAGGGTTTGATGATGCAGTTAGATTTAAAGTTGGTGTTGGTACTACAACTACGTTTATTGTTGTTGAGCCAACGCAGCCTAAAGTATTTGTTGCGACTACGGTATAAATTGTTGTAATACTTGGTGAGGCTGTTACTGGATTACCAACTAAATTGCCTGGGTTCCAAGTAAAACTATTCACTCCTACAACACTCGGCGAGTTAGCTGTTAATGTTACACTTTTACCACTACATAAATTAGCAGGATTTTTTGAGGCAGTTAATACGGGTGTATTTGATGTTACTATTACTTTTTGTAAATTATTACATCCAGTAGTTGTATTTGTTCCAACAACAGTATATGTTGTTGTATTTACAGGCGAAACCACTACGTTTGATCCGGTTAAGGCTCCTGGGTTCCAAGTATACGTGTCTGCGCCGGTAGCAGTTAAAGTTGATGAACTTCCATTGCAAATTGCAGATGGTGATGCAACTGGCGTTACTGTAATACCGGGTACTACTGTAATATTAATGGTATTAGTTGAAGTACAACCCGCTAGGTTTCTTCCGTTAACTGTATAAGTTGTACTAATTGTTGGAGTTACAACTACAGTAAATCCTACTATTGGCCCAGGTGTCCAAGTGTAAGATGTTCCTCCAGTTGCTGATAATGATGTGGTACCGCCACTACAAATTGTTGAGGAAGAAGCAGATGGCGTGATCGTTGGATTTGAACTTACAGTGATAGTCGTTGTTTTAACAATCGAACATCCAGTGGCATTAGCCCCTGTAATTGTATAGTTAGTGGTTACTGTTGGCGAAACAACCACAACACTTCCCGATAACACACCTGGCATCCATGTAAAAGATGTAGCTGTTCCTATGGCTGTTATGGTAGATGAACCAACTCCACAAATTAAAGCAGGATTACGTGTAACTGTTAAAGTTGGCGCTGTACTTACCGTAATTGTTGTAACTGCCGAGGTGGTACAACTTCCATTAGCTCCAATTAATGTGTACGTAGTATTTGTTGTTGGACTAAAAACTGCTACGGTTGTTGTAATATTTCCTGGTAACCAAGTATACGTTGCTGCGCCACTAGCTGTTAAAGTCACACTAGTGCCTGAACAAATAGCTGCAGAGCTAGAAGTAATTGCTACTGTTGGAACTGGAGTAACAGATACTTGAACTGTGGTTGAATATGATAATGTGCCAACTCCCCCACAATTTGCTACATCCATAGTTGCAGTGTAAGTGCTTGTAGTAGTTGGGCAAGGTGCGGCAGCTAAGCCTGAAGCAGAAAATCCATTAGGGCCAGACCAATTAACCGTATAATTAGGAATTCCAGTTGGAACAAAACTCCATGATTCATTGTTTGCAGTCCATGCTGTTAACGTATTTCTTCCTGGAGGTGCAACTGCAGTAGTTGCTGTTGCATTTTGAATCCCAATAAAACCACTATTAAGTCCTCCGCAGTTTGGACTTTTTTCAATATTGACGTCAATGTAATTAGTGTTTTCGTGTAATACGATTTGGTATTTATTTAAAGAAGCAGTACAAGCTAAGCCATAAATTGGCACATCATTCCAATAAACTACAAATGATCTGTTTGGCGCTACTCCAGTTGTATAATAACCAGAAGTACCAGTTGTTCGGTTATCTAAATCTTTATAAACCCCGCAAATTGTATTTCCTCTGTGTTCATTTAAATTAGGTAAAACAGTAGTTGTTTGATAATTTTCTCCGGCACCGAAAGGCGTTACGCTAAACGTTAGTTCACCATTTGATCCAATAGATAGCTGGCTAAATGTATTTCCGAAATAACAAAAGTTAAATCCAATGTTAATTGCGCCTGTCCAATCGTCATCCGCTAATGGCAAAGCTGTACCACCGCTGTAGGCAAATGGTGCATAAGGTATAGAGCCAACACTATAAGTGGTGGTTAAATTTACCGGATTAGTAACTGTGGCTGTTAAAGAGGCGCATTGACCTTTACAAATAGTTGTGTTGCTGCTAGCTGTAATAGACGTTTGTGCCGTTAGCGATTGTTGTTTTAAAACAAACAATGCAACAAGAATAAAAAAATGATGTATGATTTTTTTCATAAAATAATTATTGAATAGCTAACTTGAAATTGTTTAACGAATTTGATTGTAAAATCGAGCTTGAACCTATTAAATTTAAATCAGATTTACTTAATACAGATGCGTTAATTTTTGAATTTGAAACAGTGTATTGTTTTTCAATTGCAGTTAATTCATAAGACGAATTTGCTTGAAGAAGTTTTTCTTTTATAACTCGGTTACAAATGTTACGTAAGCTATAAGCCATATCAAATGCTAGGCTTGGATTTGTTTTATATAATTCTACAGAAATCAATTGATCCTTTAAAATGCCTCTTACAATTTCTTGTAATGAAGTGTTTTTGTCGGACACACACTTAGAGTGAATGTATGTAACGGCATCAGCATTTTTATTAATAAAGCGCTTGATGTCTTCATTAGTTTGAGATTGTGCAATGAATGAAAACGTCAAAGCAAAAAATAATAATTTCAATTTCATAGGTTACGTGTTAACGATTCTTAACATTAAAGATAAATACTTTATCAACACGTTGTTAACAATGAATGATATTTAATACGTTTTTTTAATTAATCAGTTAATAATCAGTAATTTATATTTAAATGAGACTTGTTAATCGAAACAACTAATTTATAAACATAAAAAAGTGGATATAGTTTAAATCTACATCCACTTTTTATAAGTTTTGGATTGTTTCTGTAAGAAATTTACATCACGTGTAAATTATCCAACGTGTCTTTTGTATAAAAGAAATTAATGAAATTTAATACCGAGTAATGTGAGTTATTATAATTTGGACGAACAGGTTGATTTGTTTTAGCCAATTTTTCAGGAGTTATTACTTTCTGTTTTTCAATCGTTTTTGGAGCTGTAACTAAAGATGTTTTAACTATTTGAGGATGCTTAATGCAATCTTTTGCTTGCGCTTGCTGCTGCGTTTGAGTAATCGGTGATTGAGATTTAGTTTTGGGTGCAGGAGTAATTGCATTCGCTTTAAGTAAGCAGGCGAATACAAAAATGTACATATATACTATAACTCTCATGTTGTTGTTATTTAAATGTTATATCAAATTTAGGTTTTTCTTTAATTAAAAACAAATTATCCTATTTTACTCCAGGTTGGTCTATCCTTATGTTGATTTTGTAATTGTTTTAATAATAATTGATTGTCGTTGCTTGCTAAATTTGGATCTTCGTTTAAGATAGCTTGAGCTGATGAACGAGCAAGTTGTAATATTTGCCCATCTTTGGCTAAATCTGCGATTTTCAAATCCATCACACCACTTTGTTGAGTGCCATCTAAATCGCCTGGCCCTCGTAATTTTAAATCAACCTCACTAATTTCAAAGCCATCATTGGTACGAACCATTGTTTCCATACGTAATTTACTTTCGGCGCCTAGTTTATAAGAGGTCATTAATACACAATACGATTTATCAGAACCTCTGCCAACCCTGCCTCGCAACTGATGTAATTGCGATAATCCAAATCGCTCAGCACTTTCTATAACCATCACACTGGCATTAGGAATATTTACACCAACCTCAATAACAGTTGTAGCCACCATAATTTGCGTTTCGTGTTTAATAAACCGTTGCATCTCAAATTCTTTTTCGGCTGGTTTTAGTCTTCCGTGTACGATGCTAATTTGGTATTGAGGCGGACTAAAATCATTTAACAACGCATCGTAACCTTGTTGCAAATTTTGGTAATCCAGTTTTTCGCTTTCTTCAATTAATGGATATACTATATAGACTTGTCTGCCTAAAGCAATTTGCTCTTTCATAAAACCAATTAGCCTTAAGCGTTGACCTTCCATAAAATGCATCGTTGTTATGGGTTTTCGTCCTGGTGGTAATTCGTCAATAACGGAGGTATCTAAATCGCCATATAAAGTCATAGCTAACGTTCTTGGAATGGGCGTTGCCGTCATAATTAACACGTGAGGTGGCTGATTATTTTTGAGATGTAATTTAGCTCGTTGTGCCACACCAAAGCGATGTTGCTCATCTATAACCACTAAGCCTAAATTTTTAAACACAACGATGTCTTCAATTAAAGCGTGTGTACCAATTAAAATATGGATGAGTCCATTTTCTAAATCCTGATGTAACTCCTTGCGAACCTTGGTTTTAGAGGAACCAGTTAACAAAGCTACTTTTAATCCTAAAGGTTCTATTAAATGCGAAATGGTTTCAAAATGTTGCTTCGCTAAAATTTCGGTGGGAGCCATTAAGCACGATTGATAATCATTATCGGCGGCCAATAGCATACTTAATAAGGCTACTAAAGTTTTTCCACTCCCTACATCGCCTTGCACTAAACGACTCATTTGTTTGCCCGAACCCATATCAACTCTTATTTCTTTCACTACGCGTTTTTGCGCATTCGTTAATTGAAACGGCATAAACTGATGATAGAAATTATTAAAATTATCGCCTACTTTATTAAACACAAAGCCTTGCGAAGCTGTATGTCTTAAGGTATTTAATCGTAATAACTTTAATTGTACAAAAAATAATTCTTCAAACTTTAAACGAAACCTTGCTTTCTCTAATTGCGTGGCTGTATCCGGAAAATGAACTTGCCTTAAAGCGTCGCATTTTGAAGGCAAATTAAAATCCTGTAAAATAGTTTTAGTGAGTGTTTCAGGAATGGTGCTTTCATTAATTTGAGCAACCAGTAAACGCATTCCTTTTCTAATCCCTTCACTATCTAGGCCTCTGTATTTTAGTTTTTCGGTACTGTGGTAAATGGCCTGAAAGGCAGATTGTGAGGCTAGTAATTCAGGCGTTACAATGTCAATATCTGGATGAGCCATATTAAAACGGCCATTGAAAGACGTTGCTTTGCCGTAAATAATATATTCGGTTCCTAATACTAATTTTTCCGACATCCATTTATAACCCTGAAACCAAACTAATTCAAGGTATCCGGCAGCATCTTTAAAAGTGGCTACCAAACGCTTACTGCGTTTTTCACCTATTACTTCCATGCCAGTTAAATAACCGCGCAACTGGTAATAAGCGCCATCTTCGGTAATTTGTCGCGTGCTGTGAAATTGTGTTCTATCGACGTATCTAAACGGATAATGCGTAATAAAATCTTTATACGTAAAAATGGATAGCTCCTTTTGCAGCACTTCGGAGCGTTGCGGACCTATACCTTTTAAATATCCAATGGGATTATCTAACACAAATTTTTACGATTTCTTAAAACACTAAAAATAATACACAAAGGTTGTTAATACAATTGTTAAGCTCACAGTTATACACAATCTATTCTCAATTATTTTTACAAGGTGAAATATTTCATCATCATATTAACTCTTGCGCTCAGTTTAAAAACTCAGGCTCAGTTTTTAGATTCGATTAAAGTATTTATAAAAAGCAGACCAAGTATTGATGCGCGTTTAGAAACTCGTAATTCGTTTATAGAAAACGATAGAGCTAAAGTGACGGGAGTACGCTTGGGTGTTACGTTTCGTAAAAAATTAAAGTTTGGTGCGGGCTATAGTTGGTTAAATTCCGATATTAATAATCCCTTGTTTCTTAAAGATGAAAACGGAGTAGTTTATAAAAAAATAGATAATTATTTAAAATTTGGGTATGGTTGCCTTTACACCGATTTTGTGTTTCATAAAACCAAGCGCTGGCAACTGAGTGTGCCGCTGCAATTGGGAATTGGCGCGTATTGGTTCAGGTATCAGGATGATTTAGAAACCATCAACTCCAAAAAAAGATTATTGTTATTGTACGAGCCTGGCATATCGGTGCAGTTTAAAATTTTTACGTGGTTGGGTTTAGGTAGTGATATTGCTTATCGTTTTACTGCCAGAAACACTAGATACATAGGTGAGAAATTAAATTCGCCAACCTACGCTTTTAAATTATTAATATGGTTTGATCAGTTATATTACATAGGTTTTCCGAAATCGAAACTTACAAAAAAATATGGCCCCGAAAGTTGGTAAAAAATAAATGAGTATATTGTAATCCTATTTAATTATGGAAAAGATAATAGATAAAATACCTCGCGAAGCATTGCTAAAGGAACTTACCAAAGAAAGGTTTGTTCGTAAAGTAAATAATGGCGATAATGAAATTTACATTATCACTCATCATAATTCGCCCAATACGATGCTCGAAATTGGTAGGTTGCGCGAAGTTACTTTTAGGCACGCAGGTGGTGGTACAGGTAAATCTATTGATATAGATGAGTTTGATACTTGCCCACATCCTTATCAGCAATTGTTGGTATGGAATCCGCACGATCAGGAAATTGTAGGAGCCTACCGTTATATTTTATGTAAAGATGCCGAATACCATAATGGTAAAGTATTATTGGCAACTACCGAGTTGTTTGATTTCTCGCCAGAGTTTTATAAAGATTATTTACCTTATACGATAGAGTTAGGTCGTTCGTTTATTCAGCCCGATTACCAGCCATCAGAACAATACCGTAAAGGATTATTTAGTTTAGATAATTTGTGGGATGGGCTTGGAGCCATTGTTGTTGATAATCCGACGATGAAATACTACTACGGTAAATTTACGATGTATACCGATTTTAATGTAGAAGCTAGAGATTATATTTTATCGTTTTTAAAATATTATTTCCCTGATACAAAACAATTAGTAACACCTATACACGGGATTAATTCTTTAACTGATACAAGCAGCTTTTTAAAAGAAATTGAAGGGAAAAACTACAAAGAAGGACACGCTATTTTAAATAAACACGTGCGTGCTTTAGGCGAAAATATTCCGCCGTTAGTAAATGCATATAGTAATTTATCAAGTACGATGTTATCTTTTGGAACCGCTATTAATCCTACCTTTGGTGGTGTTGAAGAAACAGGTATTTTAGTGACTATTGCCGATATTTATCCTAGTAAATCAGAACGACATATTGCAACGTATGTTAAAGAATTAGAAGGAAGAAGTTAAGAGCTAAATTAATTAGTGATACTTATCCAATAATTAACATTCTAAAAACCAAGACTACAAACGTGGAAATAAAAAAAGCTAAATTTTTAAAAAGCAGTTCGGATAACAAAGGTTGTCCTACTCCCGATAGGCCTGAGTTTGCCTTTATTGGGCGAAGTAACGTTGGTAAATCATCGTTGATTAATATGCTGTGTAACGAAAAAAGTTTAGCTAAAACTTCTTCTAAGCCAGGTAAAACACAATTAATAAATCATTTTACAGTTGATGATAAATGGTACTTGGTAGATTTACCAGGTTATGGTTATGCAAAGACGAGTAAAACGAATTTAGAAAAATTTGAATCCTTAATTAGTAACTACATCTCTAAACGTAAAAATTTAGTATGCCTGTTTATTTTAATTGATAGCCGATTAGATGTACAACAAATAGATGCCGACTTTATGCAATGGTGTGCCGAAAAAGAAATTCCATTTTGTATAGCCTTTACTAAAATTGATAAACTGGGAAAAAACCAGTGGGCAAGTAATTTAGCACATTACAAAAAACGCTTACTAACACGTTGGGAAGAGTTGCCACCATACATTGAAACCAGTGCAGAAAACAAAGTAGGTAAAAAGGAAATTTTAGATTACATAGGCGAGAACTTTCAATATTTTATTCCACCTCCAAAAGAAAAAGATAATGGCACTGACTGATTGGCAACTGCTCCAAAATAAATTTAAAGAGCGCTTTGATAGTGAGATGGAACACGATGCCATTTTATTTATGATAGGTTTACAAGAGTTAGATAAACCTTACCGTGCTTATAAAAAAGACGAAAAATTAGAAGTGATGCATATTGGTGTTTGCACCGTAATGCAACCTTATGGTTTTTACGAATACAAAGGACGCGATGATGATGGTTGGCCACACTGGGAATTAAAAGAGCAATTGCCAAGCCTTGATGCCAAGCAACAAAATAAATTAATGAACGAAGCCATTATCGATTATTTTAAGCGTACTGGTTTTATGGATGAGATTGCTGAATAATAATTTCCTCCTTTGAAGGCGGTGTTATAGGTTGGCCGTTTTTTATTTATATCGTTCTCTAAATTCTATTTCTCTATACAGGTCATATATTTCGCCAATTATTTTTGATGCACAAGCATTCCTCATAAAATATAATGTGTTTTGGAATGATGTTAAATGAATTTTATCACCAATCCCAATTTCTCTTTTTTGATTCAATTCTTGTATTATTTTTTTTCTAATAGGTTCCAAATCATTGGGAATTGGAATGGAGAAAGCTAAACAAAATTCTATTTCACAATCTAATAGTCTTTGTTTGGCGGTTCCTTGTCCAATAATTAGTTTTTGAATTAAATTTGAAGATTTTTCTAAAAAATAAGTATTATGGCTTGACATACTTTATATAGATTTCGAGTCTACAACCTTACTATTTTGAATATAAAACCAAGCGTTTTCTGTTACAATACCACCTAAAGAATTAGTTCCTTTATATTTACATCTAACTGTCCAATTTTTACCAATTGATATAACTTTAGACCATTCTAAAAACTCAATACTTGAAGCGTCTTTTGCGTTTGATTTTATATAATCAGAAACAATCTTTACTGAACCGTCTAATTCACTTTGCTCTGGTTTAATACCAATAGCAGTTTGTTTCATTTCTTTGTTATTGAATTCATATTTGGTGTCTTTACAAAAATCTGTTAACCCCAAAAAACTTTGCTGTCCACTTTTTAAGAATTCAAGTAAACAACTTTCATTTACATTTTTGTATTCTTCAATTACATTTGTTTGTGTGAAAATGTTTTTTAAGTTACCGGTTACTCTATTGTAAATAACTTTTAGAGCCATGTCATCGTAATTTCTATCAGGCGGAGATTTTTGAACAAATGTGATTTCTATTATATCACAATCTTTATTTTTCAATAATTTTTTCAATTCTGTCAATTCGGTTTTAGAACCTATAGAACCATTTCCATCTGTTTGCACTTTACCTATGTTAGATTTGCAAGTATTTAGAGGCGGTAATTCCTCTTTGAAACCAGCCTTAGTCTCACTCGATTCTTGTGAATTCGATTCTTTTTTTATTTCATTGGAGTTGTCACTTGAACAACTTGCAATAAATAAGGATATTGTTATTGGTAAAAATATTTTTTTCATGGTTGTCGATTATGTTTATGTTTGGTGACTTTACGGCTTACCTATAACTTACTTATAGTGCTTATTTTTTAATCCTTATTAAGTAATTATTACCTGCTTAGGATGTTTTTTGTAGTTCTTATTAAATTCAAAAGTATTCAATTATTATAATGTATCAAAGGGTGATATAATGTTTTGTATGCTTTTATTACTTACATAGCTGTATATTTCAATAATAGTTTACACTTTCTAATTTATATTCCCTTAAAACAATCTGACCTAGTTTGTTTTACACACCTTTGGAGTATGCAACAACCCTTTTTACTTAAGCTTTAGTCATTTTAGTTTAAACAAGATTCGCCTATACTTACTCAAAACTCCTTTACGCTTAAGCATGAACCGTTTCTGCTTAAGCAATATTGTGTGGTGAGTAAGCATCAGCCATTTTTGCTTAAGCAGGGTTCGGTTATGCTTACTCAAAACTTATTTTAGAGTAAGCATCATTGCCTCACGCGTACTCATCATCACATAATGAGTACTCAAAACTAAGGGATGCTTAAGCATAGTAATGTATAGCTTACTCAACAATCCCAAAGCATTTAGCTTTAGTTACAATAGAGTACTCATTTAAGTTGTAATCATAAGCATTAATACAGTTTACTTAATAAGTATTGTTTAGTGCTTAGCGTATGACTTTCTATTAGTAAGCATCACACAAAATAAGGAAAGCCGAAATAGATATAAAATACCCTAGCTTTCACAAAGGTGGGAAGGTTGTCAAAACGGCGAGGTGGTGAGTAAGCAAATGCGAAGAAGCATCGTTTTGACTTGAATTTTTGCTTCTTTTTCTTCTAAGGAAAAAGAAGGTTAAGTATAAAGATGTAGTTTAATATAGATTGTTTTGCTATGCTCACAATGCTGAAATAAAAAACATCATCGTTCCTTAAATAACTAAATGTTAAATTCCATCATCAGTACTCATCTTCTACAAACAAATTTCAAAATCAATAACTGATAATCTTGTATTTAGGTTTTGAGAGGTGCATTGTTTAAAACATCTCGTATTTTTCGATGAATTTGAGGCTTGATAATGGAAGTTTGTAAAAAAAATTGTATAATATTGTAATAAGTGAAATTATCTAAACTCATATTTGTTTTCTGTTTGCTATTTGCAATAGGTATAAGTACGCCTTCATTGGCACAATCTAAAGGTGGCAGAAAACGTGAGCACCGTAATCAAAAAGGTGGACGTAAAGTATTTGGTGGTGGATCAAAAAGTAAAGGTAACGCCAATGCCTTTGCAAAAGGTTCGGGCAAAAAAGGTTTTTTAGCACGTATCTTTAAAAAGAAAAGCAGTGGTCATGGTCCTTGGGTTTACAGAAAAACAAATCCGGGTGCTAAGCAAAATGCAGAGCAAGCAAGATTATTCTCAAGAAACAGAACAAAAAATAAACGTTACACAGATGGTTTATTAGCACGACAAAACCACCGACGTTCGTCAACCAGAGTTTCAGGAAATCAAAGCTTTGGCAAACGAAAACGATAATATAACTTTTAATAAAAAATCCCATCCAATACGGTGGGATTTTTTATTTTTACACGCTTAAACAATACACCACTACTATGAATGTTTTAATATTAGGATCGGGAGGCAGAGAACACGCCTTTGCTTTGAAATTATCAAAAAGTAAAGAGTTAGAGAATTTATACATTGCTCCAGGTAATGCGGGCACAGCGCTTTGCGGCACTAATGTTAACATTGGCGTAAATGATTTTGCGGCCATTAAAAATTTAGTGTGGGAAAAAGGCATTGATTTAGTATTAGTTGGCCCCGAAGATCCTTTAGTAAATGGTATTCACGATTTCTTTTTGCAGGATGAGGTATTAAAAGATATTCCGGTTATAGGGCCTAAAAAAGATGGCGCTCAGTTAGAGGGCAGTAAAGATTTTAGTAAACAATTTATGTTTAAGCACGGTGTACCAACTGCTCAGTACAAAACATTTACAAAAGCTAACATCAGCGAAGGGGCAGCCTTTATTAATTGTTTAAAGCCACCCTATGTATTAAAAGCCGATGGTTTAGCCGCCGGTAAAGGTGTATTAATTATTGATGATAAAAACGAAGCCATTGCAGAGTTAGATAATATGATACTGAATGCAAAGTTTGGTAACGCAGGTAACTCGGTAGTGATAGAAGAATTTTTACACGGTATAGAATTATCGGTGTTTGTATTAACCGATGGTAAATCGTATAAATTATTGCCAGCCGCTAAAGATTACAAACGTATTGGAGTAGGGGATACTGGTTTAAATACAGGTGGTATGGGCGCTGTGAGTCCAGTGCCTTTTGCTAACGAAGAGTTTATTAAAAAAGTAGAACAACAAATTGTTATACCAACGATTAATGGTTTGGTAAAAGATGGGATTGATTACCGTGGCTTTATTTTTATAGGCTTAATGAATTGCGATGGCGAACCAAAAGTAATTGAATACAATTGCCGTATGGGTGATCCTGAAACCGAAGTGGTTATTCCGCGTATAGAGTCTGATTTTTTAGATTTATTAAAAGGCGTTGCTACGCAAACCTTGCACGAAAAACAATTTAGTGTAACTACCCATACAGCTACAACGGTTGTTTTGGTATCGGGTGGTTATCCCGAAGATTATGTAAAACATAAAGTGATTAAAGGCTTAGAGATAAACTCTGATAGTCAGGTTTATCATTCGGGTACAACAGCTTTAAATGATGAGGTAGTAACTAATGGCGGACGTGTTTTTGCAATTACATCAATGGCAAATACAATTTCTGAAGCCGTAGCCAAAAGTTTTAAAGCAGCCGATGCCATTAATTACGAAGGTAAATATTACAGAAGCGATATTGGTAAAGATTTAATTAATTGGAAATAGCAACAGCGTGGTTTTCGAAAATATAAAAAGAAAAAAATATTGTTCCGATTTAGTTTTCGATAGCATCTATCCAAAAAAATACCATGAGCATTCAGCTAGGCATTTTACGCCACTTAAAATTGCTGTGAAAGCCGCTCAGTTGTTGGTTGATAAGCCTGCCGATAAAATTTTAGATATAGGTTCGGGTGTAGGTAAATTTTGCAGCATTGGTTCTTGTGTTACTGGCGCTCATTTTTATGGCGTAGAAAAACGTAAGACTTTAACGAACTTATCAAACAAAATAAAGGCAACCTACAAATTAAAACAAGCGCATTTTATTAATGGTGATTTTACACAGTTAGATTTCTCTCAATTTAATGGCATTTATTTTTTTAATTCCTTTCACGAAAATTTTGATGAAACCTGTGTGCTTGATGAAACTTCTAAAGTATCATTAACGTTGTATCAAAAATATCACACCGATTTATCATTGAAATTAAACGAGTGTTTAAAAGGAACTAAACTGGTAACCTTTCATACATTTAAAAATAAAATCCCCTCGTCGTTTCAGTTTATAGATAAAAATGAAACAGGACTTTTAAAATTTTATATCAAAAAATAACTTAGCTTTAGCTATGACATCTCCCGCCTTACACATAGAGGATTTTATGAAACAATCTCAAAACGAGGTTACAATTGATGTACGTGCACCAATCGAATTTTTCAAAGGACACTTACCACGAGCTATTAATATTCCCTTGTTTGAGGATATTGAACGCGCAGAGATTGGAACCTTATATAAACAACAGGGAAAGGATGATGCTGTAACGAGGGGTTTAGAAATTGTATCACCTAAAATGGTGCACTTTGTTAATCAAGTAAAAGCATTGACCAAAAATAAAAAAGTATTTGTGTATTGTTTTAGAGGCGGTATGCGTAGTAATAGTTTTGCGTGGTTAATGAATACTTCTGGCCTTGATGCCTGCATATTACAAGGTGGTTACAAAGCCTTTCGAAACCAAGCTTTAGCAGCGTTTGAAATTAAAAAACACATTATTTTATTAGGCGGACAAACAGGGAGTGGTAAAACAGATATTTTAAAACAATTAAAAACAGAGGGACAACAAATTTTAGATTTAGAAGGTTTAGCACATCATAAGGGTTCTGCCTTTGGTGCAATTAATGAGGAAAAGCAAAAACCCCAACAAGTTTTCGAAAATAATTTGTTTTATGAATTTGATCAAATAGACGCATCGCTTCCCGTTATTATTGAAGACGAATCTCAAAACATAGGGTACAATAAAATACCGCAATCTTTGTGGCAACAAATGAAACAAGCAACCATTATTAAATTAGATATTCCGTTTGAACTACGCGTATTGAAATTAGTAGATGATTACACAACAGCTGATATACAAACATTGAAAGATTGTGTCGTAAAAATTTCGCAACAATTAGGAACACTCAATACAAAGTTGTGTTTGCAATATTTAAACGAACATAATTTAGCTGATGTAGCGCGTTTATCCTTACAGTATTATGATAAGGCATATGATTACACGTATAATAAAAAAACACAAAGGATTATTCATTTATCGTGCGATACTTTAAACCCTGTTACCAATGCCATTAAGGTGTTGGCCACAATTAAAAATTTAAATTAAAAGAATGTCAATTAAATTAACGCAGTTTAGTAAAGCATCTGGATGTGGTTGTAAAATTGCACCAGCCGTACTCGAAGAAATATTGAGTGGTTGTAAGCAAGATGTTGTTTTTAAAAATTTATTAGTTGGCAACGAAACCAAAGATGATGCAGCCGTTTATGATTTAAATGATGGTAATAGTATTATTAGCACCACTGATTTTTTTACACCCATTGTTGATGATGCCATTGATTTCGGTAAAGTGTCTGCTGCAAATGCTATTAGCGATGTGTACGCTATGGGCGGAAAGCCTTTAATGGCGGTGGCTATATTGGGTTGGCCAGTTGATAAAATTCCAACAGAGGTAGCGCAGCAAGTGATTAAAGGAGCTCAGTCCATTTGCACACAAGCCGGTATTCCTTTAGCTGGTGGGCATAGTATTGATACACAAGAGCCTATTTTTGGATTAGCGGTTACAGGTATTATTAAAACACAACACGTTAAAAAAAATAATACCGTTAAATTAAACGATATCTTATATCTCACAAAGCCTTTAGGTATAGGTGTTTTAAGCACTGCGCTTAAACGTGGATTATTATCTGAGGAACATTATGCGCAATTAATTGCTCAGACTACTACATTAAATGTAATTGGACAAACCTTAGGAGAGTTGTCTTATGTGAATGCTATAACGGATGTGACAGGCTTTGGTTTTGCAGGACATTTGTTAGAAATGTTAGAAGATTCAAATTATACAGCAACTATCAATAAAGCGTCTGTTCCTATTATGGAAAGTGCTAAAGAGTACGGCTCAAAATTTGTGTTTCCTGATAATACCACACGTAACTACAATGTACAATCTAAATTTATTGGTGGTATGATAGATTTAGATTTTATTTATTTCTGTGATCCACAAACCTCAGGTGGCTTGTTGTTTAGTGTAGATGAAGCTTTTGAAAAAGAAATGGATGAGATCTTAAATAATAACAATCAATACTTTGTTAAAGTTGGTCGCATTACTGAGAAGCAAAGTCACGCAATTGTCTTTGAATAAGAGAATTGAAATAGGGTAAAAGTAAAAAATCCGCCTTAAGAGCGGATTTTTTTTATTTACTAAATAAAGCTTAGTGATGAGCTTCTTCAGCATGTCCTTCAGCTGCAGGGGCTGCATGATGACCATGGCCACTTTTTAATTTTTCTTGTTGGTCAACAAATATTTTATCTACTTGAGTTCTATTTTTTGGTTCAGCGCTATAAACACCTTCATCTAATATGATAAAAATACCATAAGACATAAATAGAATATACGGACATAAAACTATCCATTTAAAAAAGGTTACTTCGTGCCCTAAATGCATAAAGGCTAGTACAATGAAACCTGCTTTTAAAATAGTTAAACCAATAAATAAAAACTTTAACCATAAAGTACCTGTCCAACCATGACCTGGAGCCATAGAACCAATTACTAATTCAAAAATAGTAATTGCTAACATGTACCAAAATACTCTCCATAAAGTTTTACGAATCGTTTTTCCTTCTTCGTCGCTATGGTTAGCCATTAATTCGTATTGTGGGTAATCGTCGTGAAATTCTGACATAATAATTTAATTTGTGATTTTGAGAATTATTGAATTATGTATTTTAAATAATGATTATAATAAGTAGAAGAAGGTAAATACAAATACCCACACTAAATCTACGAAATGCCAGTACAAACCAACTTTTTCAATCATTTCGTAATGTCCACGGCGCTCGTAAGTTCCGTTAATTACATTTAAGAAAATAATTAAATTAATGATAACTCCAGAAAATACGTGGAATCCGTGGAAACCAGTAATAAAGAAGAAATAGTTTGCAAATTGAGGCACACCATATTCGTTCACAACCATATTGGCACCGTGTACAGTTTTTTGCACGTATGATTGAGTTTCCATATCCCAAACATTACGTAAAGCACCTTCTGCAGTTCCATGAATAAAGTGAAACCACTCCCAAGCTTGCGATCCTACGAATGCTGCACCACCTACGATAGTCCAAAACATCCATAAAATAACTTTCTTTTTGTCGTTACGGTGACCAGCTTCTACAGCTAATACCATAGTAACCGACGACATAATTAAAATAAACGTCATTAAACCAACATACGCTAATGGTAAATGTTGTTCAACAAACGGAAAGTGTGTAAACACGTTTTCAGCTTTTGGCCATACTTCTGAGTATTTGTGACGAATAAATCCGTACGACGTTAGCAAACCACCAAAGGTTAATGCATCTGAAATAAGGAAAAACCACATCATCATTTTTCCGTAGCTAACGCGAAACGGCGACTGACCGCCACCCCAAGCTTCTTTTGAATCGATTTCTGTACTGTGAGACATACTTAATTTTTAAGTTTTAACAATTTTTTGAAATTATGGTACAAGTTTAACGAATATAATATAAAAATAAAAACAAATACACCCATAAAATATCAAGAAAGTGCCAATAAATTGAACAAAGTTCTAAACCGAGGGTATTTTGGGCATTATATTTTCCTTTTACACTGTTTTTTAAGGTAACTAACAGAGCAATTAACCCTCCCGATAAGTGTAATAAATGTAAACCGGTTAAAACATACAAAAATGAACCAGAAGCATTGGCATATTTTCCAGCAAATACGATTCCTTTATTAGTTAATTCGCTCCAGCCCATAAACTGCATTTTAGTAAAAACTAAGCCTAAAATAAAAGTTACTAAAACACTGATAATAACGCCTTTGTTATTGTTTTGTTTAGCCATTTTTAAAGCTAAAAAAATAGTTAAACTACTTGTAATAATTACTGCTGTGCTTAATATAAAAATGGTTGGCATTTTAAATATTAACCAGTTTCCGTTATCGGCACGCACTACATAAGCACTGGTTAAACCTGCAAATAACATCACCATGCTAACTATACCAACCCATAATAATGGTTTAGCTGCTTTTTCTTGGGCCGCTTTTAATTCGGCTTTAACTGTTGGGCTTGGTTTAAAGGTTTCTTCCATGATATATTATTATATTAAAAATTTGTGACCAATCATTAATGCTAATTGAACTATAGGTAAATAAATAAATGAACCAAACATTAATTTGCGAGCATCCTCAATACTTCCACTCTTATATAAATTGTAAGCTTGATAAATAAATACAACACTCATTGTGCTAACAATTGAGGCAGACATCCACCCCGAAAAATTAAAAATGAATGGTGTTAAGGCAATGGGAAATAAAGATAGCGTATACACTAAAATTTGTGAGCGAGAACTTTTATCTCTGCCACCTTTTGATGGTAACATGAAAAAACCTGCACGTTGATAATCATCATGGCTAACCCAAGCTATAGCCCAAAAATGTGGAAACTGCCAAAAAAATTGAATGCAAAATAACAGAATAGAAAAAAAGGTAATGCTTCCAAAGCCATCAGTACCTGCAATAGCGCCAATTAAAGTTGGTAATGCCCCCGGAAAGGCCCCTATGAATACAGAAAATGGCGTTACTCGTTTTAAAGGAGTATAAACTAAAGCGTATAATATAATTGAAACAAAACCTAATATGCCGCACAAGGGATTTGTAAAAACCCATAATAGAACAGTGCCAATTATACCTGATACTGTACAAATAATAAATGCCTGATTAACGGTTAAATTACCTGTTGGAATGGGACGTGTGCGGGTACGATGCATTAATACATCTAAATCTTTTTCGATAATTTGATTGAATCCATTAGCTGCAGCAGTAACTAAAAATCCGCCAATACAAATGGCCATTATTTGTTGCCAGTGATATTCGTTTGCAACAGTAAAATAAGTTATAATAGCCGAAAATACTACTAATGCAGAAAGTGTTAGTTTTGTTAACTTTTTTAATGAAGTTAATTTACTGTAAATAACAGGTTCCTGTTTAATGGTATTTGTTTCGGTTTGCAAATCATGGCAAATTTATAAAAATAAATCGCTTATAATATCTATTTCTATTATCTTTATACTATAAACTTAATTAAAAATGAAAACAGTATTTATCACCATCTTAGCTATTATCACTATGTCATTTACCTCTTCTTCCCTAAAAACCTTACACGATTTTAAAGTTAAAGCTTTAGATGGTTCTGAATTTGATTTCAGTACTTTAAAAGGTAAAAAAGTATTAATTGTAAATACCGCTAGTGAGTGTGGATTTACACCTCAATACAAGGATTTAGAGTCGTTGTACGAAAAGTATAAAACAAATAATTTTGTAGTTATTGGCTTTCCGTGCAATGATTTTGGTGGGCAAGAGCCAGGAACAGCGAGTGATATTAAAGCTTTTTGCACTAAAAATTATGGTGTTACGTTTCCGATGATGGAAAAAATTAGCATTAAAACAAGTGATGTATATCAATGGTTAACCTCTAAAAAAGCAAATGGAGTTATAGATGCATCAGTTAAATGGAACTTTAGTAAATTTTTAATTAACGAAAACGGACAAGTAGTTTCGCATTTAGGTTCTATGACTAAACCATTGGATAAAGATATTACCAATTGGATTGAAGGAAAATAACTTATTAATGACAACACACAAAGTACTTAAAACACGCATTTGCGAAGTTTTTGTTAGAAATGATGGGATTTTACAAATAAACATCGAACCTAACAAAGATTTTGAAGTCCCGGATTACGAGGAGCTTATGAATGCTGCAAAGGAACTTGGTAGTGGTGAAAAATTTCTGAATTTAATCGTTGTTGGTGAAGGTTCTTTAGTAGATAACGATACGCGTATAATATCTTGCAGTGAACAGGGATCTATTTACAAAAAGGCGGATGCCTTTGTTATTCAATCATTAGCGCAAACTCTGATAATGAATTTTTATATAAAGTTTAATAAACCTTTTGTTCCTACACACTTCTTTAAAAAACAAGAGGATGCTTTGCAATGGTTACAGCAGTTCAGAGACTAATTAACAATCTCTATTTTCTCAACGATATAAGGTGTTTCAGCCTGCCAGAAAAAG
>JAYSTR010000194.1:0-47172 GCA_043719555.1 Bacteroidota bacterium
CAACAGATAAATTACCATCCCAGTTAGGGTTAAACCAGCACACATCAACTAACAAGTTACTTGTACCGTCCCATAAGTAGTCTTGGTTAAAATTGTGAGTATTTAATCCCACAGTTGCCGTGATTGTTGCTGGACCAAATACCTGAACTAGGTTAGCATTATCCATTGTTGTACCTAGAACGTTATAGTTAACACATTTTAATTTGATATAAAAATTTTCAAAAACATTTGCATTAGAATTCAAGTTTGTAACTTTAAAAGCTAAACTTGATAATTTACCTGGGACAACACCAGCTCCAAGTAATTCAGACGCTCTAATTAAATATTGATGTTTTGAACTTTCCCAAGTACCATTATAGGGAGAATATGAACTTGTTGATCCGTTTGTTGTTCCGGTACCAACTTGAAATGTATTTGAAGAAACACAATCTGATGATGCTAAACCACAGCTAGCAGGTGACCCAGTGCCAAAATTAATTGTCATACGAGCTGTATCTTGTCCAGCGCAATATACTGAGCCCCCAGAAATAGTATATAAAGGACTTTCATTCATTGTTACGCTTGTTGTAGCAACTCCTGTGCAACCATATTGGTTTGTAACCGTAACTGTATAAACACCTTGATTAACTTCCACGGTTTCTGTGCTAGTTGAACTTAGTGTTCCTGTTATTGTTGCAGAGGACCATGTGAAATTATGCGGACCTTGAGATGCCGGATTTAAAGTATTAGTTGCAGATAAAATAGTTGATGAAGCATTGCCACTACAATAATTTAAATTACCAGTAATGCTTGCAACAGGAACAGGATTAATATTGATATCACCAATAATTGTTTTAGAGCATTGCCCAGAAGTTAATGTTACAAAAATCAAAGAATCGGCAGCTGTAACTGTTGTAAAAGATGTTGCAGATGAAGGACTATTATTATTCCATAAATAAGAATCTGGTGCACCACCCGAAACCGCAACCGATGCGCTGACAATACCGCCAGGGCATGCGCCTAAAGTCGGATTTAAAACAATACTACCATTTAAATTATTTACAGATGCTTGATCAACAAAAACAGTTAATTGTTGTCCGCTAGTTAAAGCAGGAACTCCATCATCTGTTGCTGAAATAATGATTGTGTGATAACCGGCAGGAGCTGTATTTCCATCAACAATTATATAAATATCTGTTCCACCATTTGGATTTGTAAGTGTTGAATAAGAGAACGAAGATCCTAATGACGGAGCAGTTGCTGTAATTGAAACGGTTTGACCAGCTTCTGGTCCTAGAAATGTGTTTTTAACAAAAATGGTATCATTTCCGCAAACGTTAACGGTTGAGCAGTCAGAGCCTAATAATGCAACTGGTTCGAAATTTGAACCAGCCGGCGGACATAAATCGAAAAAGAATTTTTTACCATCCAGCCAACTAACACCATCATTGTTTCCTAGAGGACCATCGTAAACTGTACCAGGAACTCCAAAGCGTCCCATTTGAAAAAAGTCTGTGCCGTTACCTTCATTTGCTCCAACTGTTGCTGGGTTACCAGGTTGAGTAGTTGGAAAACCATTTGTTCCTGTTGAGGCATTACCGGTAGTCCATTGCATTTGAGTATAATAAAATCCTACATTTTTACCTGGAGGTAAAATAGGGTCAATACCATCTGTTAATACTAATTGAAATCGATTTAACTTAGTAACATCAGCAACTGTTGCTTGATAATAAGGCAAGCTGTCCCATGATATAATAATATGTGTTGCAGTTTGATCAATTAAAACTTTACCATATCTTAAACCACCTACTAAATTATTTAATTTACCATCAGACCAAAAAGGCGCAATCATATTTACGGTAGTTGACGGAAACCCTGTAGACGTAAAAACAGTAGAATTAGTAGAAAACTGAACATTTCCATTATCATAAACATTTAAACTAGTATAGGTTGCACCATAAAAACAAAAGTTAAAATTTAGAGGAACTATTTTTCTAGTATCATCAATTGCTGTTGTTGATGGTAAATAAGGGTTTGTGCCTACAAAAGGAGGAAAATCACAAGGACCAGTAACTGTAGTTTTTGTGTTTGAAAACGGTATTGGATTTTTAAGGACAACAGCATCACTGTTATCCATAATTACTTGGTAATTAGATAATTTCCCTTGAGCTTTTAACAAATCATATTGCTTACTACCAGCAACAACAGATACCTTAGGTTTTTTTTCATTAGACTTTTCAGCTAAAGCTTTTGATTTATTAGAAGAAATTTGCTTACTAGTTTGCGCAAAAATTAAAAATGGCAAACACAATAAATTTAATAATATGATTTTTTTCATGTTATATGGAATAAATTATTCCAACAAACATACAGATTTTTTTCTGTATTTCAATGGCTAAATAGGTACTTTTACCTTATTATGAACTACGTTATATTTTTAGTTGGTTTTACAACTATAGGTTGCATTTTTTTTAGGGCTTTTAAAACAAAAAGCAAAAGCACTATTTATCAGTTTAATGCAAAAACGATTGATGGAAAAACTTTAGATTTTGCGTCATTAAAAGGCAAAAAGCTGCTAATTGTAAATACAGCAAGCTTTTGTGGATTTACCAAGCAATTTAAAGAATTAGAGGACTTATACCTAAAATACAGAGAAAAAAATTTAATAATAATTGGATTTCCTTGTAATCAATTTGGTAAACAAGATTCAGGAACTAATCAAGAAATTGGAGAATTTTGTACGCTTAACTATGGAGTTTCGTTTATTATGATGGAGAAGATAGAAGTTAGGGGCGAAAACACGAACGATATTTATAGGTGGCTAACTAAAAAATCTAAAAATGGCGTTATGAGCAGTTGGGTATTTTGGAATTTTCAAAAATATATGATTGACGAAAATGGATTTTTAGTTAGTTATGTGTTACCATTTAAAAGCCCACAATGTAATAAGATAATTAAGTGGATAGAAGGAAAAGCAAGTTAAATTTCTTATTAAGTAACTGGCCCAATTAAATCCCATTGATTACCGTATAAGTCAGCAAAAACAACCACTTTGCCCCACGCTTCGGTTACTGGTTCGCGAATAATTGTAACCTTATTACTAATTAAATTTTGATAATCGCGTTCAAAATTGTCGGTGTTTAAAAATAAAAACACTCGTCCGCCAGTTTGGTTACCAATTCTACTTTTTTGCTCATCATTACTAGCTTGAGCTAATAATAAACTACAAGAATTATCGCCTTTTGGGGTTACTAATACCCAACGTTTTGTTTCACTTAGCTTTGTGTCCTCGGTTAAAGTAAAATGTAATTTATTCACATAAAAATCAATGGCTTCATCATAATTATCTACAACTAAAGCTAGGTGAGCTATTTTTTGATTCATCTTTTTCTTTTATAAATTACCTTAAAACAGTTGTCGCATTTGCCTGTATAGTTGGCATAATAATAACATCATTAATGTTAACATGTGCAGGTCTTGACACCATCCAGTATATAGTTTCAGCAATATCTTCAGGCTTTAAGGGCTGGATATTTTCGTACACTTTTTTTGCGCGTTCTGCATCCCCATCAAAACGCACTAAACTAAATTCAGTTTCAACCATTCCAGGGTTAATCGCAGATACTTTTATGCCATGCGGCAATAAATCAATACGCATGCCTTTGTTTAATGCGTCTACAGCGTGCTTGGTGGCGCAATATACATTACCATTAGCGTAAACTTCTTTACCAGCAATGCTTCCAATATTTATAATATGCCCTTTTTTATTAGTAATCATTAATTCAGAAACGTGCCTAGTAACATACAGTAAACCTTTCAAGTTAGTATCAATCATTTGATCCCAATTGCTTGTTTTTCCTTCTTGTATGATAGATAAACCTGCGGCTAAACCCGCATTATTTACTAGTACATCTATTTTTTTAAACTCAGAAGATAATGAGGAAATAGCTTTGTCTACTTGGGTTTCCTCTCTCACATCAAAGCATAAATCAACCACCGTAATGCCGTAGGTTTTTGTAAGTTCATTTTTTATTTCAGTTAAACGCTCTTGTCTACGGCCTGTAATTATTAAATGGTAACCGTGCTTGGCAAATTCTATAGCTGTATGTTTACCTATGCCAGATGTTGCTCCTGTAATTAATGCAATCATATTTTTGATTTTATTTGAGGGAATAAATATAAAATATTACCCGTGCATAAGTGTTTATGTTGTCAAAAAATTCATCCAAAATTTTCACTATATTTATCGGGTTCATTTTACAGAATGAATAATTTAATTAACGATTCTCAGGGTTAAATGTTTTGTTTTAATCATCTGATTTAATATATATAGATATGTCATGTACAAGTTGCTCATCGGGGCGTGGAAATAATAATGCAAGCGGAATCCCCGCAGGATGTAATAACAATGGCTCGTGTGGAACGGGTGGTGGTTGCAATAAATTAAATGTATTTGATTGGTTGGGGAACATGAGTTTACCTGATGGTCAATTACCTTGTGATGTTGTAGAGATTCGATTTAAAAATTCGCGTAAAGAGTTTTATCGTAATGTAAATGATTTAACTTTAAACGTGGGCGATGTGGTTGCTGTAGAGGCATCTCCAGGTCACGATATTGGGGTGGTTTCTATTACTGGTGAGTTGGTAAAACTTCAAATGAAAAAAAAGGCAGTTGCTAATGATAACCCAGATATAAAAAAAGTATACCGTAAAGCTAAACAACAGGATATTGATAAATGGCGCGAAGCCCAAGCATTAGAAGTAGAAACAATGTTTAAATCGCGCACATTAGCATTAAAACTAGGTTTGCAAATGAAAATCAGCGATGTTGAATTTCAGGGAGATAAAAGCAAAGCGGTATTTTATTATACAGCTGATGGTCGTGTAGATTTTAGAGAACTTATAAAAGTAATGGCCTCTGAATTTAGCGTTCGTATTGAAATGCGCCAGATTGGGGCACGACAAGAAGCTGCTCGTTTAGGTGCAATTGGATCTTGTGGTAGAGAATTATGTTGTTCAACTTGGTTAAATGATTTTAGAACCGTTTCTACATCTGCCGCACGTTACCAACAATTATCGCTTAACCCACTTAAATTAGCAGGGCAATGCGGTAAATTAAAATGTTGTTTAAACTATGAGCTAGATAGTTATTTAGATGCCTTAAAAGAATTTCCGGAAATTGATAATCGTAAATTAGCTACTGAAAAAGGGTATGCTTTTCATCAAAAAACGGATATTTTTAAGCGTGTTATTTGGTGGAGCTATACAAGTGAGCCAGATGTTTTTGTGCCATTAAGTATTGCACGCACTAAAGAAATTTTTGCCTTAAATGCGGAATCAAAAAAGCCAGCTGATTTATTAGAGCCAAAAGATTACAAAGCTTTGGAAGTTGTTAAGGAACCTGATTATGAAAACGTAGTTGGACAAGATTCTTTAACACGATTTGATAAAAGTAAAAAACCTCAAAACAGAAATCGTCCGAATAATAGCAATAACCGTAAGCCGAACCCCAATCAAAATAAAACTGCTGCGCCAGTTGCAAAACAATCTACAGCCCCAAGTGATTTAACACACAAGCCCGCAGCGCCTATTGCGAAAAAACCTGTGCATAATCATCCATTAAAACAACCACCACAAAAAGGGGCGCAACAAAACCATCACAAACCAAACACAAATAACCCTAAGCCTCAGCATAATCAAAATAAACCGCGACCAAAAAATGATAACACAGGTAAAGCATAACAAAACCTTACTAACGGTTTGTTCCTTGGTGTTTTTAATACTAACATCATGTAATAATAATGTTGTTTATAGTAAATACGAAAAACTGCCTGAGGCTGGTTGGGATTCGAGTAATAAATTATCGTATGAGGTTGAGGTGACTGATGTAGCATCTTTACACAGCGTGTTTTTAACGGTTCGTCACGCAGATAGTTATCCCTACAATAATTTATTTGTGTTTTTAACCACTACGTATCCAAATGGAAAAAGTGTAACCGATACCTGCGAATTAATTTTAGCCAATCAAAAAGGCGAATGGATTGGAGATGGGGCAGGGGATATTTGGGACGATAAAATTCCTTTAAAACAAAACGTAAAATTTCCACAAACGGGTAAATATAAATTCACCTTCGAGCAAGGCATGCGCACAAATCCATTGCCATTAATTATGGATTTTGGAATGATAATCGAAAAAATAAAATAATTTTATCGTTAATATAATATAATTTATCACAAAAAAAAGCGTTTTTGTCGGGTAAATTATAATTTATTGTTTTTAACTTTAGGTTAGACTCTAATATATATTAACCAAGTAAAATAGTTTTATGCAACGTACGGTTACCAGAGAGAACTCAAATCAGGCACCTCTACCTGAAATTAAAAAAATTGAAGTCCGTAATTTAAACTTAGATGATTATTTGAGTATGCGAAACTCAATGGCTAAGGCATATCAAAAATGGGACGACACACTTTGGCAACAAAAGGATATTGAACAACTATTAACCGTATTTCCGGAAGGACAATTTGTAGTGTTGATTAATGATATGGTTGTTGGTTCGGCATTATCTATTGTGATTAATTATGAAGATTTTGGCGATGATCATTCCTATTATCAAATAACAGATGATTTTAAATTTGGGACACATACTAAAAACGGAGACGTATTATATGGCATTGAGATTTTTATTAATCCCGATTATCGTGGCCTACGATTGGCAAGAAGATTATACGATGCACGAAAAGAATTGTGTGAGAAATTAAATTTAAAATCGATTGTGTTTGGTGGACGCATCCCTTACTACGAAAAATTTTCGAAAGAAATGTCTCCTAAGGAATACATACAAAAAGTGAAAATGAAAGAGATTTTTGATCCTGTTTTAACTTTTCAATTATCGAATGAATTTCATGTAAAAAAATTATTAAACAATTATCTTCCTGGCGATATAGAGTCGGGCGAATGCGCAACGCTACTTGAGTGGAACAATGTATTGTATACACAACCAACAAAATCAACCTACAAACAAAAAACTACAGCCCGTGTTGGCTTGGTGCAATGGGGAATGCGTACCTTTAAAACCTTTGATAGCTTATGTGAACAAATAGAGTTTTTTATTGATACAGTTGCAGGCTATCATTCCGATTTTATTTTATTTCCCGAATTATTTAATGCGCCGTTAATGGCAGATTTCAATCATCAAAGCGAAGCAGAAGCCATCCGCAGTTTAGCTGAGTTTACGGAGCCATTACGTGATAAGTTTATTAATTATGCGATTACCTATAATATTAATATTATAACAGGTAGCATGCCATTTGTAAAAAACGGTAAACTATATAACATTGGCTATTTGTGTCGTAGAGATGGCTCGATAGAGCGATACTCAAAAATACATCCAACTCCTAACGAGGTTAATGCCTGGGGGATTATAGGTGGTAATAAAGTAAAAGTGTATGATACCGATGCAGGAAAAATAGGCATTTTAATTTGTTATGACTCTGAGTTTCCAGAATTATCAAGGCTTTTAGCACTAGATGGCATGGAAATATTATTTGTGCCTTTTTTAACAGATACACAAAATGCCTATACACGTGTAAAATGTTGCGCACAAGCAAGAGCTATTGAAAACGAATGTTATGTTGTGATTGCTGGTGGCATTGGTAATTTACCGAAGGTTCATAACATGGATATTCAATATGCACAATCGGGTGTATTTACGCCAGCCGATTTTGCATTTCCTACTAATGGTATAAAAGCAGAAGCAACACCAAATACAGAGATGGTTGTAGTGGCCGATTTAGAATTGGATGCTTTGAAACGCTTACGTCTTAACGGAAGTGTACGTAACATGGCAGATAGACGAACCGACTTATACGAATTAAAATGGGTAAAACGAGAAAGTAAAAGTGATGATTTAGAAAAAGTATCAAGAGAGAATTATCAGTTTAAATTTTTGAATCCCAATATTTTAAATGATTAATTGATCGTAAACTCATCCGCATCTAACATTGCAGGAAACTGTTTTCTGAATTCAATAAGAGAAGAATAGTTTAAACTAACGTTTTCGCACTTGGCGTTATTTGAAGTAAAGTTTGATAAAACTTCGCCCTTGGGAGATAGGACTAAACTATCTCCTGAGTGGTTGATGTTGTTACCATCTAAACCAGTGCGGTTTACACCTACGACATAACTTTGATTTTCGATAGCGCGTGCTATTAATAATTGTTGCCACGGATAAGTGCGAACTTCAGGCCAGTTAGCAACGTATAATAAAAGATCATATGTGTTTTGTTGTGTATTGCGCGACCATACTGGAAAACGTAAGTCATAACACACTAGCGGACAAATTTTCCAGCCTAAATAATTGACGATTATTTTTTCATTACCTGCAATGTAATGTTGATGCTCGTTACCCATACGAAACAAATGGCGTTTGTTGTATTGCTGATAAGTACCATCAGGAAAAACAAAATACAAACGGTTATAATACTGATTGTTTTCTTTTACAGCAATACTTCCTGTAATAGCACATTTTTTTTGTTGAGCTATTTGTTGCATCCATTGTAAACCTTTACCCCCTGGTTCTTCGGCATTTAAATCAGGTTGCATCGTAAAGCCTGTAGTAAACATTTCGGGCAATACAATTAAATCTGTTACTGATATTTCAGAAATTAAATTTGTGAAATGCTTTAAATTTAAATCCACATCTTGCCAATGCAAATGCGTTTGTATAAGTGTGATGTTGAGGTTTTGTTGAGGTGTCATTATGGTATTAATTAAATACTATGCCCCATTTTATCCTTTTTGGTTTGCAGGTATTTTTCGTTATGTGGGTTTGAAGGAATGATGATAGGAACATTCTCTACAACCTCTAAACCATAACCAATAAGACCTACACGCTTCACAGGATTATTTGATATTAACTTCATTTTACTAACGCCTAAATCGTGTAATATTTGTGCGCCAATACCATAGTCGCGTTCATCCATTTTAAAACCGAGTTCTAAATTAGCTTCAACGGTATCGCGTCCTTGCTCTTGTAATTTATAAGCTTTTAATTTATTTAATAAACCAATGCCACGCCCTTCCTGATTCATGTATACAATCACACCTTTGCCTTCTTTTTCAATTAACTCCATAGCTTTATGTAATTGAGGTCCACAATCGCAACGGCATGATCCAAATATATCTCCCGTTACACATGATGAATGAACGCGTACCAAAATTGGTTCATCTTTTTCCCAAGTACCTTTTATTAAAGCCATGTGTTCTTGTCCGTTAGTGCTCACTCGATAAGCCACTAATCTAAAATCGCCAAAAGTAGTAGGCATCGCTACTTCAACCTCGCGCATCACAATGCTTTCTTTAGCTAGGCGATAAGAAATTAAATCTTTTATTGTAACAATTTTTAAATCAAAACGTTCTGCAATCTTCACTAAATCAGGTAAACGAGCCATGGTGCCATCCTCGTTCATAATTTCAACTAAAGCACCACAAGGTTCAAATCCCGCTAAGCGAGCAAAATCAATGGTTGCTTCTGTATGTCCTGTGCGGCGCAATACACCACCGGTTTTTGCTTTTAAAGGAAAGATATGACCTGGTCTTCCAAAATCAGAAGCTTTAAAATTTGGGTCAATCATGGCTTGCACCGTTTTGCTTCTGTCTGCTGCTGATATTCCTGTTGTACAACCGTGGCCTAATAAATCAATAGATACAGTAAAAGCGGTTTCGTGCAAAGAGGTGTTTGCGGGAACCATCATCTCTAATTGTAATTCACGTGCTTTTTCTTCGGTAACAGCAGCACAAATTAAACCACGCCCATGGGTTGCCATAAAATTAATAACTTCGGGAGTAACGTTACGAGCGGCGGTTAAAAAATCGCCTTCGTTTTCTCTGTCCTCATCATCAACAACAATTATTACTTTTCCGTTTTTAATATCAGTTATTGCTTCTTCAATTGTATTTAATTTTAGTGTATCCATGGTGCGCTAATTTACGAATTAAAAAGAATTTATTTAGGTCTTATATTCTTTTAAATGACTTTCTGTAAAAACAAAACCACCACTAATTTTGGTATAAAATAATGGTGGTTATGCAAATTGTATTTCAAGTATTATTTTATTTCTGAAATAAATTTTTCTTTAGGTGTACGAACTTTTTTCATATTCACCAACCAGTCATTTGTTGTATCTCTGTAACCCAATGGTAGTATAACTACCGAGCGTAATCCTTTTGCTTTTAAATTTAATAATTCATCTAAAGCTTTAGCGTCAAATCCTTCCATTGGTGTTGCATCTACTTTTTGTTCAGCGGCTGCAGCCATTGCCATTCCTAGTGAAATGTAGGCTTGCTTTGCTGCATGTTGGTAATTTTCTTCAGCTGGGCGATTTGGATAAGCACCTAATAACATTTTCCTATAATCTGCAGTAACACTTTCTGGTAAATTACGTTCAGTGTTGTTGTAATCAAATACAGTATTGATACGATCTTCAGTATATGTATCCCAAGCAGCAAATACTAATAAATGCGAGCAATCGGTAATTTGTGATTGACCACGAGCAACGACTTTAATTTTTTCTAAAAGTTCTTTGTTAGATATAACAAGAATTTCGAATGGTTGTAATCCTGATGAAGAAGGAGCTAAACGCGCAGCTTCTAATATGTAATCTACTTTTTCTTGAGGAACAACTGTTCCATTCATTTTTTTGGTGGCGTAACGCCAGTTTAAGTTTTCTAAAATGTTCATCGCTTTATGTTGTTTTTTAATTTATTTTGTTACAAAAGTATATTTACTTACTTTTGGAGAGTCAAAAGTAAATAGTAAGGTACTATTGTGCAAGAAGGTACAAAAAAGTAAGACACTTACTTTTACGATACTAACACTGATTATCAATACAATAAAATGAAAAAAGTAGAAGAAAATATTCATCAACTGGATAAATGCCCTATTAGAACAGTGTTAGATAGGTTTGGCGATAAGTGGTCGATACTAGTTATAGTAAAGCTTGCGACTAAAGGAACTTTAAGATTTAGTGAAATTAATAAACTGATGCCTGATGTATCGCAAAAAATGTTGACGGTTACTTTAAGAACTCTAGAAGCAGACGGATTGGTGTCGCGCGAAATATTTCCTGAAATCCCACCCCGAGTGGAGTATCAATTAACAGAGATGGGTAAGAGTTTAGTACCACACATTAAGAGTTTAGCAAACTGGGCTGACGAAAATTTAACGGCTATTAAAAAATCGAGAAAGAAATTTGCCGCGTAATTGTAGTATTAGACTAATCAATAAAAATTAATTGTGCATCAGTTATTAATAAATACTATAACCAATGCCCTACAGCAAAGTTTGCCGGGTACACCTGCACAATTTCAAATGGCTCACACCAATCGTGAGATGATATCGGCGCCACAGGATTTAACACACTATCGTGAGAGTGCAGTTTTAGTGTTGATATATCCTAATGAGCAACAACAGTTAGTAATTTTATTGATTGAACGCTCTACGTATAATGGCCATCATAGTGGGCAAATAGCTTTACCAGGTGGAAAAAAAGAGGAATACGATTTTGATTTGCAGGCAACCGCCTTGCGCGAATTTTTTGAAGAAACAGGTTGCGAATCCTCTCCAAAAATTATAGGAACATTAAGTCACATAACCATACCCGTTAGTAAATTTATTGTGCAGCCCTTTGTGGCGTATTTAAATCATAAACCCCAATTTACTATTGATACTCACGAAGTAAATCAGTTAATAGAATGGCCTATTGGTGCTCTATTAAACCCAGATACCATAAAAACCAAAACAATAGAACCAGCAGCAGGTGTAAAACTAAAAACACCGTATTTTGATGTTGATGGTAAGGTGTTGTGGGGCGCAACCGCGATGATGCTTAATGAATTGAAGCATGTGATTGTTACAGCTAAATTATAGAAGTTAGAGAACGCGTATTGTTTAGGTTTTTTTTAATTTAAAATCTTTTTTAATCTTAATAAATCTGAGTTATCTGCGTGCCAATACATAACAGATTTTAAACATAAATTTTCAAAAAAATTAACGTAACTTCGGCATTCAAAAAATTAAAATTATGTCAGAAGTAGGAAGACAAATTATTTACAGTATGGTTAATGTATCCAAGATACATCCACCACAAAAACAAGTATTAAAAGATATTTATATTTCGTTTTATTACGGAGCAAAAATTGGTGTATTAGGTTTAAATGGTTCGGGTAAATCATCATTACTACGTATCATGGCAGGTATTGATAAAGATTACTTAGGAGAAATTCATCAATCGCCGGGTTATACTATTGGATTGTTAGAACAAGAACCAAAGTTAGATGAAAATAAAACAGTAATTGAAGTAGTGCGTGAAGGTGCTCAAAAACACGTTGATATTTTAAATGAGTATGAGGAAGTAATCAATAAGTTTATGGACGAAGAAATTTTAAATGATCCTGATAAAATGGATAAGTTAATTAATCGTCAGGCGCAATTACAAGACTTAATTGACCAACACGATTTATGGAATTTAGATACACGTTTAGAGTTAGCCATGGATGCCTTACGTTGTGCGGAAAGCGATACGCCAATTAAAATATTATCAGGTGGTGAGCGTCGTCGAGTAGCTTTATGTCGTTTGTTATTACAAGAACCAGATATTTTATTATTAGATGAGCCTACCAATCACTTGGATGCGGAAAGCGTTGATTGGTTAGAGCAACATTTACAACAATATAAAGGAACTGTTATTGCAGTAACCCATGATAGATACTTTTTAGATAACGTTGCTGGTTGGATTTTAGAGTTGGATAGAGGAGAAGGTATTCCTTGGAAAGGGAATTATTCTAGTTGGTTAGAGCAAAAAGGAAATCGTTTAAAACAAGAAGAGAAAACTGAGAGCAAGCGTCAAAAAACATTAGCGCGTGAGTTAGATTGGGTTCGTCAGGGAGTGAAAGGACGTGGCGTTAAACAAAAAGCACGTTTGGGTAATTATGAAAAAATGATGAGCGAGGACATCAAAGACAAAGAAGATAAATTAGAAATATTTATACCTAACGGTCCGCGACTTGGTAACGAAGTTATTGAAGCAATAGGTGTTGCAAAAGGATTTGGTGATAGGTTATTATACGAAGGATTAAACTTTAAATTACCTCCAGCTGGAATAGTTGGTATTATTGGGCCGAATGGCGCTGGTAAAACAACATTATTCCGTATGATTATGGGTGAAGAAGTTCCTAATGCGGGCGAATTTAAAGTAGGGCCAACAGTTAAAATTTCTTACGTCGATCAATCACATAAAGACTTAGAACCTAATAAAACGGTTTATGATATATTAAGTGGCGGTTTAGATAATATTACCTTGGGAGGTAAAGCAATGAATTCAAGAGCATACATTTCTCGTTTTAATTTTGCTGGCAGCGATCAAGGAAAAAAAGTAAGTGTATTATCAGGCGGAGAGCGTAACCGTTTGCATTTAGCTATGGCTTTAAAAAATGAAGGTAATGTATTGTTATTGGATGAGCCAACCAATGATTTAGATGTTAATACGTTGCGCGCACTTGAGGAAGGTTTAGAAAACTTTGCTGGTTGTGCTGTAATTATTAGTCACGATAGATGGTTTTTAGATCGCGTGTGTACTCATATTTTAGCGTTCGAAGGAGATAGTACTGTTTACTGGTTCGAAGGTGGTTATAGCGAATACGAAGAGAATCGTAAAAAACGTTTAGGCAATGTAGAGCCAAAACGACCACGTTACAAAAAGCTAACGATATAATTTTATGACTTGTTTTTTAATACTATTGCCAAGCAAGGATATTGTTTCAGGCAATAGTATTATATTTCTTGTATAATAAATATGTTATTTTGAAAAGAATATTTGCTATAATTTTTATATTCTTTTTTATTGCTTGCAAAAAAGATCCTGCAACATTTAAACTCGATAACCTTAATAACGGTGAGATCGGTTGCTTCGGTCATGCAGGAATGGGATTTCATTCTATTTATCCTGCTAATTCCTGGCCAGGTTTTGAGTCGTGTTTAAGTAGAGGTGCTGACGGAACAGAAATGGATATTCACATGACTAAAGACAGCGTTCTTGTAATTACTCATAGTACCAATTTACAAGAAACAATGTCTTGTTCGGGCGCCATTAAGGATTTGAATTGGGAAGATATAGACGATTGTAAAATAAAGTCTAAAGTTTTTAAAGATTCAAAATTAATGTCTTTAGAAGAATTCATTGAAAAAATACCGAATCCAAAGGAGTATATTTTCACATGGGATATTAAATTATCTGAGTTTAATAAAGCTTATTATGGCGTGTATACTCGCTGTATTGTTAAAATCATAAACAAGTATGATATAAATAATCACGTGTTTATCGAAAATCCTTTTGCTGATTTTTTGCAACACATTAAAGATTTAAAAAGTGATACGCATTTGTTTATTTTGGCCGAAGATTTTGACGAGGGTTTAATACAAGCAAAGCAACGTGATTTTTTTGGCCTTTCTATGCACACTAATAAAGTGACAACGAAACAAGTAAAACTCGCGCATGATAATAACCTACGTTTTACTATTTATGGCGTGTATTCTGAAAAAGAAAATTATTATGCTGTTGAAAAATGCGCTGATTTTATTCAAACAGATGACATTAATTATCTATTAAAAATCTTTGGCAAATATTATAAAGGAAATGGGCTTTGGTATTCGTTAACGAAGTAGTTTTATAATCAGATCTTTTGTAGGATATAATTTAAAAACTTAACACATTCATAACATTCAGCTTAACTTAACTATAAATGAGTTTTGTTTCTTTACTAAGAATGAAAAAAGAAATTTTAATATTCATCCTATTAAGTGTATTTGTTTGCGCACTTGGCTTTGCTAATGAAACACCCAAGGCCATCAACTCAAAAGCCATTATTTTGAGCGGAAAAATCACTGACATTAAAAGTAATGAATATTTAGTGGGTGTTAAAATTACTTGTGAAAATTCAAATAAAACAGTTTATTCTGATTTAGACGGTAATTTTTTAATTTATATTGAGTTAAATAATGATGAAAAACCCTCACTCGAAATTTCACAAATTGGGTACGAGACTAAAACCCTTATTTTACAAGAGATAAGCCCTAATTCAAGCCGCTTATTGATTGATTTAAAATCTTTGTAAAAAACACAAAGTAAACTTTAGGTTAACTTTTTGTTACTATTGAAACATTTTTCCGCTTTTTTGGTATAATTGTATATTGAATCATCTTTGGTTCTATCAATTTAACATTAATCGTTATGAAAAATATAGCTGCTTTGATTTGTTTTTTGATTGTTGGCACTGGGTTTTCTCAGGAAATAGTTGTGAAAGATGGTTTGTATACCGAGAATGATTTGGCTTATACTGGAAAATACACCTTGTTTTTTCAAAACAAAAAAATTAGAGAACTTTTAACGATTAAAGAAGGGAAATTAAATGGCGAAGTAATCAAGTATCACGCTAACGGAAACAAATGGGAAGTGGAACAATACGAAAATAGTTTAAAGGTTGGTTTATGGACTCGCTTTAATAAAGAGGGTAAAATCATTGCAGAGGCTTCTTACAAGCAGAACAAAAAAGATGGCAATTGGAATATCTATAATGACAAAGGAATTAAACTTTTTGAAATGAAATATACAGATGGCGAAAAAACTGGTATTTGGATACAACGCGATGAAAAGGGGAATGTAATAAAAACTTCAGACTATACTCTTATGTAATTTTTATAAAATTAATTCAAAGCGACTCATTATTTGGGTCGCTTTTTTTATGTAAAATTTACCATTTTTGGGCAAAAACCGACCAGTTATAAAGTGAAACCCGCCAGTTATCAAGTGGGTGTTTTAAAATCAGGTCATTGCATATACCTTTACACCATCGTTCTTTTCATAGGTTTTTGTTTAGTTTACAAACCAAAAAATCAGGCTGCGGTGCTTTCAACGGGGATGGGCACAGCGGCCTTTTTTTATGAATTTAATTAAGAGCTAAACCAATTTATGCGCCACTAAATACTCAGCAATTTGCACCGCATTTGTTGCAGCCCCTTTTCGTAGGTTATCGGAAACTACCCAAATGTTTAAAGTTTTTGCTTGAGATTCATCTCTGCGGATACGACCAACATATACATCATCTGTATTATGCGCATGCATCGGCATAGGATAAATGTGGTTAGCGATATCATCTTGTAAAGTAACGCCTGCTGTATTTTGCATCAATGTAAATATGTCTTTTACTTCAAATTCGTTTTCAAATTCTATATTTACACTTTCGCTATGTCCACCCATTACTGGAATACGAACGGTTGTTGCAGTAACGCGAATGGTATCATCACCCATAATTTTTTTTGTTTCATTTACCAATTTCATTTCTTCTTTGGTATAGCCATTATCCATAAACACATCAATTTGAGGAATAGCATTCATATCAATTTTATACTTATATGCCATTTCGCCAATAATACCAACACGTTCGTTATTTAATTGTGTTACAGCTTTAACACCAGTGCCAGTCACAGATTGATAAGTTGATACGACTACGCGTTTGATATTATATTTTTTGTGCAATGGATTTAAAGCCACTACTAATTGTATGGTTGAGCAATTTGGGTTTGCAATAATTTTATCGGTTGAGTTTAGAACGTGCGCATTGATTTCGGGCACAACTAATTTTTTTGTTGTGTCCATGCGCCAAGCCGAAGAATTGTCAATTACTGTAATTCCGGCTTCTGCAAATTTTGGCGCCCACTCTAATGATGTTCCGCCACCAGCTGAAAACAAAGCGATGTGTGGTTGAGCATTAATGGCATCTTGCATCGAAACAACCTTATAACCCTTACCCTTAAATATAATTTCTTTACCAATTGATTTTTCGGATGCAACCGGAATTAATTCAGTTACATTAAAGTTTCTTTCTGCTAAAATTTCTAGCATTTTTGTGCCTACTAAACCAGTAGCGCCAACAACAGCAATTTTCATAGTGGGTAATGTTTTTGTGCCACAAAGGTGTTAAATTATTCGTTATCAAAAAATTTTTGTATCTTGGTTTTTTACTAATTTTTAAAATTATGCGTTTATTCAATACCATTATAGCTCTTTTAGTTGGCATTAATTCTTTTGCCCAAGTAACTGAAAATTTTAGCGACGGAGATTTTACCTCTAACCCAACTTGGAGTGGGGATGCAGCGGAATTTACGGTTAATACAAGCAATCAGCTTCAATTGAATGCTACTGTAGCTGGAGCCTCTTATTTATCAACAGCAGCTACTTTTACTAGTTTGAATAATATGGAATGGAGATGCTATGTTAAGCAAACATTCCCCCCATCTTCATCTAATTATGGCCGAGTTTATTTAGCGTCCGATCAGGCAAATTTAGAAGGCCCACTAAATGGTTATTATTTACAATTCGGCGAAGCGTTAGGTAATGATGCTGTGGAATTATTCCAACAAACGGGCACGACATCAACCTCAATTTGCCGAGGAACAAACGCGCAAATTGCAGCTTCATTTACGGTTGGTGTAAAGGTAACAAGAGATGCAGCAGGTTTATGGAATTTATATGTTGATGCAGCGGGCGGAACCAATTATGTTTTGGGAGGAAGTGGCACAAATACGACCTACAACGCATCACAATTTGCAGGATTTGCAACAGTATATACAGTCGGCAATATTACAAAGTTTTTTTATGATGACTTTACAATAGCACCAATAGTGGTAGATGTAACTCCGCCAACTATTGTTAGCAATACAATTATTTCATCAACGCAATTAGATGTGTTATTTAATGAAGCTGTTCAATTAGGTACAGCTCAAACGATAACAAATTATAGCGCCAATAATGGATTAGGAAATCCTTCTTTGGCAACAAGAGACGCTAGTAATTTAGCACTAGTGCACTTAACGTTTGCTACGCCTTTTGGAAATTCTGTTGCTAATACCTTAACTGTAACCAATGTTGAAGATGCTTTTGCAAATGCCATTACAACGGCAACAACTTCATTCACGTATGTTGCTCCGGTTGTGTTAGGCTATAAAGATTTAATTATTAACGAAATTTATGCAGATCCATCTCCTGTAGTTAATTTAACAGCAGCAGAGTTTATAGAAATCTATAATCGTAGTTCGAATACCTATAATTTAAATGGTGTTAAATTTTCAGATGTTTTAACCGGCACTGGCGCAACCTTTGGTAGTTATGTATTAAATCCAAATGAGTATGTTATTATTTGCCCGAGTGCTGATGTTGCGCAATTTACAGCGTTGAGTTATACCAATGTGTTAGGGGTAAGTTCTTTTCCATCATTAAATAATACAGGTGATAATTTATATTTAAAAAGCAGTACTGGTGTAGTTGTGGATAGTGTTAATTATCTAGATACATGGTATCAGGATGCTGTGAAGAAAAATGGTGGATGGACTTTAGAATTAATAAATCCAAATTTAAATGCAAGTTGTAATCAAACTACAAACTGGATTGCATCAACCGACATAGATGGAGGAACGCCTGGCTTTTTAAACTCGGTGTATTCAATTGCACCCGATTTAGTTGGACCAACTATTGTTTCAGCTACGATTATTGATGCTTCGCATATTACCGTTTGTTTGGATGATGTTGTTTCTGCAACGCAATTAACAACTACAATTAATTATGTAATAACAGGAGGTATTGGTTCACCAACATCGGCAACAGCAACAAGTGGTAATATGTGTGCTACACTAGCATTACCAAGTAATATGATAAACAATACAACGTACACCATTACTATATCAGGTATAACTGATTGTAGTGGTAATGCTGTATCACCTAATACGATAGCATTTACTTACACAGCTGATGTAACTGCACCACAATTAGTAAGCTCTTCTGTTATATCCACCACACAATTAGATGTACAGTTTAATGAAGCAATGGATGTAACGACGGCACAAACTGTAACAAATTATATTGCAAATAATGGTTTAGGAAATCCATCATCGGCTGTGCGCGATGCATCTGCTTTAGGATTAGTGCACTTAACGTTTGCTACACCATTTACAAATGCTGTTGTAAATACACTTACTATTTCTGGCGTTCAGGATGTATCATTAAATACGATTGTCACAACAACTTTAAACTTCACATATTTTGTGCCTGTTATTGCAGGTTACAAAGACATTGTGATTAATGAAATAATGGCAGATCCTACGCCGGTTGTAGGTTTGCCAAACGCTGAGTTTGTAGAGTTATATAACAGAAGTTCGAATGCTATTAATTTAATAGGTTTAACATTATCAGGTAGCTTATCAAGTGGGGGCGCAACGTTACCAAATTATAATTTAGCCCCTAATTCATATGTTATTATTTGTAGTGCAACAACAGCATCGTCATTCGCTGCTTATCCAAATACTATTGGGGTTAGTTCATTCCCTTCGTTAACGAATTCAGGCGCTAGTTTGTTTTTAAAATCATCTACAAGTGTAATAATTGATAGTGTAACTTATGCTGACACATGGTATAACAATACAACTAAAAAAGACGGCGGTTGGACACTAGAACAAATTAATCCAAACATAAATGCAACCTGTTTGCAAGCTACAAACTGGACGGCCTCTAGCGATGCGAATGGCGGAACTCCGGGTACTATAAATTCCGTTTACAATACAGCACCTGATTTAGTTGGACCAAAAATTTCAGGAGTTTCTGTGATAGATTCATTGCACGTGAATGTGTGTTTTAATGATGGTATCGCAGCAGCACAATTAAACAACAACTTAAATTACGCTATTAATAATGCAATCGGCACACCTGTGTCTGCTGTTGCAGATGCTGCTGGTAAATGTGTAGTATTAACCTTGGCAACAAAATTAATTAATGCAACAAATTATACCATTACAATTACGGGCGTTACTGATTGTAATGCCAATGCATTAACACCAAACACTAAGCAGTTTTCGTTTTACAAAGCGCAACCGTATGATGTGGTTATTAATGAGTTAATGCCAGATCCTGATCCAGCACAATCTTTACCAGCCGAGGAATACGTAGAGTTTAGAAACCGAACAAATTTTAATATTAATTTAAAAGATTGGACTTTTTCATCATTAACTACTACTGCCACACTGCCCGATATTACTATTGCCCCTAATGGTTATTTAGTAATTGCCGCTACAGGAGCAGCCAATGTGTTTTATAACAATTTTGGTATAGTGGTTTATGATGTAGCAAGTTTTCCGTCATTATTAAATAGTGGCACTACTATATCTTTAAACGATAACAACAATAAGGTAATTAACGCTATTACTTACGCTACAAGCTGGTATAACGATGCAAGTAAAACGGGCGGCGGTTTTAGTATGGAAATGATAGATCCAAACAACCCTTGTGGTGGTCAAAGTAACTGGCACGCATCAACCGATGGAAACGGAGGAACTCCAGGCTTTATAAATTCAGTTAATGCATCTAACCCTGATAATACATCACCACAATTAGTAAGAGTTAATGTATTAAGTGCCGATACAATTGCTTTAGTATTTACAGAAGCCTTAGATTTAGCAACCTTAACAAATCCTTTAAACTATACTTTTGATAACGGATTAACAGCTCCTACTTTTATTAATCCGATAGCTCCCGATTACACAAAAGTTATTTTAAAAGTATCATCATCCTTACAAATTGGTGTGATGTATAATGTAACAGTATTAAGTAACATTAAAGATTGTGTTGGTAATCCTTTAATAAATGGCACAGCACCTTTTGCTTTACCACAAAAAGCGTTGCCGAATGATGTTGTGATAAATGAAGTGTTGCCAGACCCAACAACAGGTGGGGTAGAGTTTGTAGAGATTTACAATCGTAGTAATAAAACAATTGATTTAAAATATTTACGCATTGGCTCTATGGATACATTAACCAATAATTTAATTTATACTGAAGTAATTACAGAGGAAGGTTATTTACTATTTCCTGAAACGTATTTAGTATTAAGTGAAAATGCAGCCATTGTAAAACAACAATACCAAACACCAAACCCAAAAGGATTTTTAGATATAGCAACTTTACCAAGTATGAGTATTGATGCTGATGTGGTAACCTTAAGCACAGATAGTGGTGTAGTGATTGATAATTTAAAATACACCAGCAAAATGCACTTCCCTTTATTGGTGAGTACAAAAGGTGTATCACTTGAACGTATTGATTTTAATAGACCAACAGACGACCGAACAAACTGGAACTCTGCTGCAGAAGGTGTAGGGTTTGCAACACCAGCTTATCGTAACTCTCAGTATTTACAAGCTGATGGTGGAAGTGGTGTTACGATTACTAACCCCTTATTTTCGCCTGATAACGATGGCTATAATGATGTATTAAACATTTCTTATAAACTAGATGAAACAGGCAAAGCAGGTAATGTATTTATTTATGATAGTAAAGGACGCTTGGTTTCTCACTTAATTAAAAACCAACAGTTAGCACAAGATGGTGTGATTAGCTGGAACGGTATTAATGATGATAACGAAAAAGCACCGATAGGAATTTATATTGTATATGTGGAGTTGTTTAATTTATCAGGCAAAACAAGCAAGTTTAAATTAACGTGTACGTTAGCTGGTAAATTATAAGAGGGGAATAACTTTAAAACAAAAAAGCAACTAACTAGTTGCTTTTTTATTTTAAAAAAAATTAATCACTGTTGGTTTATTTCCAACCACCACCTGAGGCTTTGTACACTTTAACAAAAGCATTGAGTTGCATTATTTTAGTTTCTACCAATTCAAATTTCTTAAAAACTACTTAACAGTTTAATTTCATTTCTGTACAACACCAATTTTTTATCGTTCTCGAGTTGCTTTAATAATCTTGAAATAACAACTCTGCTTGTTCCCATTTCTTCGGCAATTTGATTGTGTGATAACGGTATGGATGTTTTGCCAGAAACTTTTACTTTGTTTTTAAGGTATTTGATTAAACGTTCGTCTAATTTATTAAAGGCAATACTCTCGAGCGATTTTAATAATTCATTAAAGCGCTGCGTGAAACTATTGAAGATATAACTTTTCCAACTTGGATATTTAACTAACCACTCATCTAATTTTTCATGAGGGATGCCAATTAATTCAACGTTATCTTCGGCAATCGCTTTTATTTCACTTTTCTTTGCTTCCATGCAACATGTATAAGCCATGGCGCAACTTTCATTTGAACTTAAATAATATAATAAAATTTCGCGATCCTCTTCATCTTTGCGCATAACACGAATAGTTCCGCTTAAAATTAACGGCATAAATTTTATTTTTTTGCCATAGTCCATAATAACATCACCTTCTTTAAAGGTCATAACATTATTTATAGCAATAACTTCATCTATTAACTTTGGTTCAAGAATTAAACTCAGTTTTTCTTTTAATGTTTTTATTGGCATATCGATTAGTTTAAGTACGGTATTATTCTAAAGTTTAAAATCTAAAATTAAATTCAGGTTAACCATATTAACTTTATTGTAAATATACTTAAGGTTAGCATAAGTATTGCCTTGTTGCAATTTATAAGCAGTAATAAATTTAATATCCAACCCCTTCAAAAATTTAGTAAATGAATAGGATATATCAATATTAGCTTGATGATAAGATGGCATTCCATACTTATTTAATCTATAATCTTTCACGTCAGGAAGAAGGAAATAGCCATAAGCAAAACCAGTTTTTAAATTCCCTTGTAAAAAATTAAAAGTTGTTTTAGTTGTGATGGCATGTACGTTACCAAATCCATCATTTCTTTCGCGTGGCATAAATGTATAGAATGGATCTCTTCCCCATTCTCTCGGAATTAAATATCTGCCATCACCAGTGATATGAGTATAATTAATACTTGAATTAAATATTTTATTTTTAATTCCTACTTGTGCGCTGATAGTATTCGATTGAGAATTTTTTGTGATGTAGGTTTTAGTTTGATTTGAATTTCCGCCAGTATTAATAGCATCCTGATGGATTAACATAAGGCCCTGATAATATTTTAAATTATTTCCAAACTCCGAGTTTACTTCAATCATTGATGTGTTTATGACGTTATCAATTAGCATATCCCAAAGATTAATTTTTACGCGCTTATTAGGATTCAATATAACATTAGCTATTCCTACACCATTGGAATTTATATTACCGTAATAATTTGATTTAACACCTTTTTCGCTAACACCCGAAGGGTATAGCCCTATTGAGTTAGCGGCAGTAAACCATTGCGTTGTTGAGCGTGGAGATATGTTCCAAAACCAGCCACCATTGAATTGTGTTTTTTTAAATTCGCTCATGGTTAGCCACACACCTTCTTCTATCGTTGTATTCATCCGCCCATCTTGAGGATTTAAAAAAGGGGTATTTAATTTCATTTTACCGACCGTTAACGATGTTTGTGAAAGCGTATATTTAATAAATAAATTTTCTAATCTAATGAGATTACTTTTTGCATTTAGATTTTGTATATCAAACAATCCTATTTCATATCTGTTAGGGGCCTGTGTAAGTGAATCTAATTTAACTAAATCCGATGACCATAAATTATATAGTGCAAACGCGCTTACACCAGCTTGTAAACCGTGAAAAGATTTAGTAGTTAATCCCAAGCCAATACCTGATGCTAAAGCATAGTCGTCTTTTAGCGCTCCATCATTAATGGTACTCATAAATACAGTTCGTGCATTAACATCTAATTTTGATTTTAAAATTAAATCTTTAAAAGTAGTTGTATCCTTTACGTTTAATTTCAAAGTATCTTGAGCTAAGGATATAATTGATAACAATAAAAACAGGATTGTTAAATTTTTCATTATGCCTTTGCTTTTTTGTTTTTTAGTATTTTTATTTTTTCTTGTATAGGTTTAAATGGACCATATTTATGTTGTGCTTCATCAAAGCCATCGGCATAAGGACCAAAGGGATGATCAAAAGGTTTTTCTTCAATTTTTGGCCAATCTTTTTTAATTTTTTTCTTTGGCCGAGGTTGTGAGTTTACAAAAGCTGCAACATCCCACGCCTCTTCATCACTTAACTGTGTGCTATTATGAGAAACCCCTAAAGGCATATTGTATTTTACAAATTTTGCAAAGTTAGACATACGATATAAACCAGCGCCATCATTATAACTTTTATTTCCCCATAATGGAGGGTAGGTGTAGGCTGTTTTTTCTGTATTCATGATACCATTTCCATTTGACTGATGACAACTTTGACATTTTTCGGTATAGATAATTTTTCCTTTATCGGGATCTGAGGCTCTTTCTAAAAAAGTTAAATCTTTAAATCCAGAACCAGTTGGTTTTACTCCTTTGCTAACATCTTTTCCGAGCCAATTCATATATGCTACGATTGCTTGCATTTCTTTAGAGTTTGTGTCTAAAGCTTGACCATTTAAACTTCGTTCAAAACAATCATTAATTCGTTTTTGTGTATTTTCTATTGCTCCAGACCTTGCTCTATACTTGGGAAATGTTGATGCAACGGCTGAATAATTATTGCCATAAATTTTAGTACCAGCATCTAAATGACAATTTTGACAATTCATTCCATTTGTAGATGATTTGAAAATTTTTCCATTTTCTCCATAATATGATGATGTGTGAGCAATGATATCCTTACCGTATAATACCAATTCTTTATTTGGATCTTGGTCTAAACTTGCTAAATCTGGTGCCATCCAATAATTAGTGGTATCTGTAGGTTTAAGAGCTTCTTGTTTTGCGGCGTCGGTAAAATTTCCATTTGCATCAGGTACTGGAGTTTCAATTTCCTTTTCAACTTTTGATTTAAAATTTGGAACGTATAGCGCAATAACAATTAGTAATGCGGTAATAATAACAAGTAATAAAACAAGAGTATTAATTAATTTACTAATTACTGGAGCTAAGGAGTCGTCAGTTTTAATTTTATTTTCCATCACGTTTAAAATTAATGTGGTAATTTATCTTTAATAGCACCATATAAATAAGTGCCTACTATAGCAAATAAAAACACTACAATCATTGCTAAATAACCATAACCTATATTAACAACCATTGGGCCTGGGCAAGCACCGCTTAATGCCCATCCTAAGCCAAAAATGGTCCCCCCTATTAAGTAACGTAAAGTAGATTTCTCTTTAGGAAAAAATGTAATCGGATTTCCTTTTATATCTCTTATGTTGAATTTTTTTATCAAAGCAACGCCTATCACACCAAGTGTTACAGCAGTTCCAATTATTCCATACATATGAAAAGATTGAAATCGAAACATTTCTTGGATTCGAAACCATGAAAATGCTTCGGACTTTGCCATTACAATGCCGAACAATGTACCAAGTAGTAAAAATTTTATAAGCTTCATTTTAAAATATTAAAGGGAGTAAAACAAACGTCATTAAAAGACCACCTAAAAAAAAGCCAACTACAGCAATTAATGAGGGTAACTGTAAATCAGATAAACCACTAATGGCATGGCCTGAGGTGCAACCCCCAGCATAACGAGAACCAAAGCCTACCATTAATCCTCCTATAGCTAATACTAAAAAACCTTTTAGCGTCATCATGGCTTCCATACTAAATAACTCATTTGGTTGAGCTGATGTTGGCTTTGATATTCCTAGTTTTGCTAAATCAGAAATTGTATTTTCTGAAATTGACACTGGTGCTCCGTTAGATAAAAACTGGTGTGTTATAAATCCGCCTAAAAATGCACCAAGTAAAAATACCAAGTTCCATAGTTGCGAACGCCAATTAAAATCAAAAAACTTTACAAATTTACCTCCACCAGCGGCAGAACAAAGAGTTCTTAAATTAGCAGAGAAACCGAAGGACTGCCCAAAAAATAATAGTAAGAACATGATGGCAGCAATTAATGCACCCGAAACCCACCACGACCAAGGTTGTTGTATAAATTCTAACATATTAATTTTTTAAATGATATGAAATAATAGGTTTAAATAAATGATTGATTAATTTTTCGGTAGCACTGTTATGAAAAAGTCTGCCCTTGCCATGTGTGCCCATACAAACAATATCCATATCCTGCATTTGATTAAAATGAATAACTCCATTTTCCACATCTTTATCTTTCAGTAAATGTTTTTCGTAATTTATAATGGAGTTAAGATTGGCAAATTCATCCATAGAATTAAATACACTTGTTTGATTTTCTTGAGATGTGTTGTCTGCAATTTGCAACAGATGTACTTTTGTGCCAAATGCTTTAATTAACTTATTTAATAAAGTTAAATTTTCATTTTTTGGATAAGTGAAATTGTGCACCAATAAAATATTTTCAATAATTAAATCTGAGCGATCACACATCAGTGATAATAGTGGAATGCTAGATTGACGGGCAATAACTTGTGTTTCGGAACCCGACAATTTTTCTTTTAATCCCCAAGCCCCTTTCGTGCCCATTACAATTAAATCGAACTTGTTTTCTTGAGAATAAGAAACAATTTTCTCCGTTAACTTTCCAAGTTCTAAATGTGAAATAATAGAATCGCCATAAAGGCTTTTTAAATTATTAAGCTTTCTTTCAGCAATATTTTTTTGAGATAATACATAATCAACACTAATTTCACCACAGGTTTGAATGTTGCCTTGTTTATCTATTGATACAGTATCAGGTACATTTAATACATGTATAAAATGTATTTCAATAGGAATTTTTTCTTCCAATTTTTTTACCATTAAGTAAGCATATTCTGCTTGCACTGAGAAATCAGTTGGTATTAATACTTTAAGATTTTCCATGTTATTTATATTGATTTACATTTTGCCAACTACCACCATTGGTTATATTTTTAATTCCGTTGGATTGTAAAGTTCTTAATGCCATTCCACTTCTGTTCCCACTTCGGCAACAAGTAATAATATGACTATGAGATTTTAATTTGTCTGCTCTAGTTGCAATTTGTTCTAATGGAATATTTATTGATCCTTTAACGTGGCCAGTAACGTATTCCGCTTTACTTCTTACATCTACTATAACAGCACCATCTTTTATAAGTTGGCCTAAATCAACCGAAGTAGTATTGAATAAATTTTTGAATATTGAAAACATAGGTTTAATTTTTATAGAACAAAATTATGACCTATGTCAGTATTTAACGGTTACAAATGTTACATAACAAAAAAAGCGACTGATTGGGTCGCTTTTGATGGTGTTATAATAGATGTTACAAAAGTGTTGTAGGGCATACGTAATCTGTTACTTTAAAACGTTGCGTATCTTTTATGGCATTAAATCCACCAGCTACATCAATTAGATTTCTATAGCCTCTTGCTTGAAGAATGGATATGAAAACCATTGAACGATAACCAGAAGCACAATGAACGTAGTATGTTTTATTTTTATCGACTTTAGTCATACTATCATTAATAAAATCTAATGGTGCATTGATAGCATCAACAACATGTTCGCTGCCATATTCACTTACTTTTCTAACATCTAAAATAGTAATTTGTTCTTTGTCTTTTATATCGGCTACTTCAGATGCGCTTATAGATTTAATGGTATCTATTTCCTTGCTAGCATTTGCCCATGCTGAAAAACCACCATTTAAAAAGCCTAAAGCATTATCATAACCAACACGCGCTAAACGAGTAATAACTTCTGTTTCACGTCCAGCATCAGCAACAATTAATAACTCTTGTTTTACACTTGGAATTAAAGTGCCCACCCACGTTGCAAAACTACCATCAATACTAATGTTTATGGAGTTTGGTATAAATCCTTTATTAAAAAATTGAGAATTTCTTGTGTCAATAATTAAAGCTTGCGTTTCATTAGCAGCCACTTCAAATTCTAATGCCGATAAAGCTCTCGAACCATTTTTCATAACCGTATCAATGCTTTCGTAACCCTTTATATTTAACAATACATTTTGTGGAAAGTAACCTGGAGGAGGCACTAAGCCAGTTAAAATTTCTTTAATAAATTGTTCTTTCGTTAACTTTGGATTTAACGCATAATTCACTTGTTTTTGATGACCTAAAGTATCAGTAGTTTCCTTGCTCATGTTTTTTCCACAAGCACTTCCTGCCCCATGATTTGGGTAAACAATTAAATCATCACTTAAAGGCATAATCCGGTTGCGTAATGATTCAAATAAATGTCCAGCTAATTTCTCTTCTGTTAAATCAGCAATAACATGTTGTGCTAAATCTGGGCGACCAACATCACCAATAAATAAAGTATCTCCACTAATAATTCCATACTCTTTGCCGTTTTCATCAATTAATAAGTAAGTCGTACTTTCCATTGTGTGACCAGGAGTGTGTAACACTTTAACGCTGTAGTTCCCAACTTTAAAAATTTGATTATCCTCTGCGGTAGTTGCTTTATAGGCTGGTTTTGCTGTAGGTCCAAAAACAATTTCAGAGCCAGCGTTTTTCATTAAATCTAAATGTCCGCTTACAAAATCTGCATGAAAGTGTGTTTCGAAAACGTATTTAATTTTTGCGTTATCCTTTTTAGCTCTATCTATGTATGGTTGTACTTCTCTTAACGGATCAAAAATGGCAGCTTCGCCGTTATTTTCTAAATAGTATGCTGCATGAGCGATACATCCTGTATAAATTTGTTCTACTTTCATTTTAATAAGTTTAAAGATTTGTTATAATAATATAATGCCTCAAATAATTTAGAGACATTATGGGCATCTACTTCCACAGTTATTCATGGCGTCTTTTTTTAACATTAGGAATTCACGGATGTATCATCTGAACTAGTAGATTTTTTTGACGGAGTTAGTTTGTATACTAAGTACCCGAAGCCTGCAACTAAGTGTGCAATTACTAGAATGAAAATAATAGTTGATAACATAAAATTTGTTTTTATAATTATGACACAAAATTCGTTCATGCAACAACAAACTTATATGATGAAAATCAGTTTTTTGAAAAAAACGCAAAATGATGTGATATTAAGTAACAAAGGTTACACAAAAGAAAAGTATGCTACAATTGTTACTAATAAATAGGACGCTCGTAAAGTAACTTTATTTAAAAGTTATATCATGGAAAATCATATTGTAGTAGGGACAAGAGCTAATTCTAATTTTTTTAGAAAAATGGGAACTCACTTAGATTTAGAGAAAGGTTTGTATATGAACTATGAAAGTGTTTTAGGGATGACATCAGGCTCATGGAAAAAAAATCCAAAATTTGATTATATTTTAGTATTTAAAACGCTTTATATTAAGTGTGAAGGTTGCGTGCCAGAAGATTTTGATGATGGACACGGAGCTGTTTATCAAGTAAGCTTAGTATATAACAAACACAGAAAACTGATTGTTCACGAAAGTAAACAGAAGGAAGAAGTTTTTGCTTTGGCAGAAAAACTAAAATCGTTTTATCATATTAAAATTAAAGATTCGGCAAGCAATAGAAGAAACCCAAAATGGATAGATTAACTATGCCCATCCAAAAGTTCCACCACAAAGCCAATAAACTCTTGTGAATCCTAATGTTTTAAGTTTAGCGGAAGCTTCTGTTGATCTTCCTCCGCCTTTGCCACAAGCAGTTATAACAATATCATTTTTGTCAAATAATTGTTTAGCTAAATCAATTTGAGTGTGCTCTATATTAATAGCTCCTGGAATATGCATTTCTATAAATTCATCCCTACTTCTAACATCAATAATTTTAACTTGTTGTTTTTCGATTTCTAATAATTGTTTTAACTCATTAAGAGTAATGCAATTGTTGGGTTGTACATTTTCCATTTGATTTATTTTTATTAAATAACCAATCTAAAATTTTTATCGAATCATTATTTTTACATTTCATTCTGTATTGGATAATGAAGGATGACAAAACAGTTAAAATTCCTATAGTAATTATAGACGCATTAATTCCTAATGCATCTGCAACTATACCAGTTAAAACAGCGCCAATAGCATAACCTAAATCTCTCCATAAGCGGAATATTCCTAAACTTTTTGGACGATCTATAGGATTTGTATTTTCGGCTACAGTTGCTAAAAAAGTTGGATACACCATAGCTGTTCCCCAACCTAAAACAACAGACAGAGTTATGAAGTGCATCATTGTTTCTGCCCAAGGCATTATTAATAACGTAATACCTTGCAAAAACATTCCTGTAAACAACATATCTTTTTTACAAAAATAATCTGCCATTTTTCCTGTTACTAATTGCCCTAAACCCCACACAGCAGGATAAGTAGCTGTAATAATTCCTATTTGTTCTAAACTAAAATTCTTTTGAAATAATAAGATAGGAAAAATACCCCACACCATCCCATCATTTAAATTATTAACTAAGCCTGCTTGAGTAACCGAGCCTAGATTTTTATTTTTCCAAGTTGTATCCCAAAAAATATGTTTAAGAGCAGGAATACTATTTCTACTAGATTCTGAAGCAACATGATGCCTTGTGTCTTTTATCAAAAACCAACTGCCTAAAAACCCTACTATTGATAAAACAATTCCTATATAAAAAGGATAGGGCCTTAATCCATATTCACTTGCAATCCATCCCGTTAAGAAAGCAACCATTGCAACCGATAAATAGCCAGCAAATTCATTTAAGCCCATCGCAAAACCTCTTTGCTTTTCGCCTACCAAATCAATTTTCATCACCACTGTGCTACTCCATGTTAACCCTTGATTAATACCTAGCAAAATATTGGCGGCAATTATCCAATTCCAGTTGGTAGCAAACATTAAAATAAATGGAACAGGAAGCGCAAATACCCAGCCGATGACTAATAAATTTTTTCTACCAATTTTATTGGCTAAATAACCGGTAAAATAATTAGTGATGGCTTTCACAATTCCAAACACCACTATAAAAGAAAGGATAGCTGTTTTAGCAGCCATGTGAAATTCAACTTCTGCAATTTGTGGCAGTATAGCTCTCTCTAAACCAACCATTCCTCCTACAAATGCATTGATGATGACTAATAAGGTAAACTGTTTCCAGTTTTCTTTTAATCCGAGTTTTATAGTTTCCATAATAGTAATTTATATACAAAACTACAATCATAAAAAACGAAACTGCTTTACATATGATAAGAAATTATTTTGTCCCTCTAATTCTACTAAGACTAACAGGCGTGATTCCAAGGTAAGAGGCAATGAGTTTTAGAGGCACGCGCTTTAAAATAGTTGAATGGTCTTTTAATAAATTTAAATACCGCTCCTCGGCTGTATGAAACTGTAAACTTTCAATTCTATTAACGGTATTCACATAAGAAGACTCAATAATTTTACGAAAGAGACGTTCTAAATCATGATGCTTATCAAATAGTTGAAATAATTTAGTTGAATCTATTGCGATTAATGTGGAATCTTCAATAGATTGAATAGCTTTTAAAGAAGCTTTTCCTGTAAATAAACTTTCAGCTCTGGCAACAAAAGCATTTTCAAACTCAAAGCTTTCGGTAATATCAACATCTTCTTTAAAATAGTATATTCGAATACAACCATTACTTACAAAGTAAATTGTTTTACATGTATGACCAATTGATTGAATATCTATTGATTTATTATAATGCACTTCTTTACTTATTGCTAATAAATCTTTTTCAGCTTTTGTTGAAATAGGCGAAATGTTTTGAATATGTTTTAAAAGATTTTTCATTTACAATAATAAAATAAATATAGCAATTTTAAGTTTTATAAAATAACAAAGCCCCTATGACATAGAGGCTTTGAAAGTTATAATTCAGTAAAGAATCTTTGCTTTTTATTTAATGGTACAAGTTACTTTTTGCCAAGCACCAAGATTTTCTATTTCCTTAGTATAACCAGCATTTTGTAATTTAGCTTTAGCTATTCCTGCTCTGTTGCCGCTCCTGCAAACTAAAACAACTTTATCGTATTTTTTTAGTTCTTCAATTTTACTTTCAAATTGATCTAATGGATAGTTTACAGAACAGTCAGCATGACCATCTTCATTCCATTCCTCTATTGATCTAACATCTACAATAATTTCATTTACTGCTGTTTGTTTGGCGTTTGAATTTTCCATAGTTGTACTTTTAGTTTGTGAATTGCATTGTGTTAATGATAATAACATGACTAATGCAGTAATGATTGATTTATAATTTACCATTTTTTAAGTTATGATTTTTGTAATTTACTTTGGCAAACAAAATCAGTTTTAGCAACACCGGCTTCTGCAATTGCTTTAAAACCACCTTCAATTTCTTTAAAATTATGATACCCTCTTGATTTAAGAATACTTGCAGCAATCATACTTCTATAGCCACCAGCACAGTGTATATAAAAAGGCTTATCGGGATCCATCTCAGCAAACCAACTATTAATTTGATCTAAAGGTTTGTTATAAGCTTCCTCAACGTGTTCTGCTGTATATTCACTTTCTCTGCGAGCATCAATTACTAAATGAGATTTTACATCAACTTCTTTTGCAAACTGCGTAGACGAAATCCTATTCACGGTATCAACATCTTTTCCAGCATTTTTCCAACTTGCAAAACTTTCTTTTAAATGGCCAATAACATGATCAAAACCAACGCGTGCTAAACGAGTAACGGTTTCTTCTTCTTGCACTAATTCTGTTATTAATAATATTGGTTGTTTTACATCTTTTATTAAAGCACCAACCCATGGCGCAAAATCTCCATTAATACCAATGTTTATAGATCGTGGAATAAACCCTTTAGCAAATTCTGATGCAGATCTTGTATCTAACATAATAGCATCAGTTGTTTCGGCTGCAGCTTCAAATTCAACAACCGATAAAGCTCTCATCCCATTATTTAAAATTGTATCAAAACTTTCAATACCTTTTTTATTCATTGCTACATTCATTCCAAAATACCCAGGAGGTGGAAGCAAACCATCAGTTACGGCTTTTATAAACTCATCTTTATTGGGTTGATTTAAGGCATAATTCATTTTCTTTTGATTACCTAAAGTGTCAACCGTTTCCTTCATCATGTTTTTGCCACAAGCACTTCCAGCACCGTGAGCAGGATAAACGATCACATCATCAGCTAAAGGCATAATTTTAGTATTTAATGAATCATATAATAAACCAGCTAATTCATCTTGAGTCATAGATGCAGATTTTTGAGCTAAGTCAGGACGCCCAACATCACCTAAGAATAAAGTGTCTCCACTAAATAACGCATGATCTTTCCCATTTTCATCAATTAATAAAAAGCAAGTACTCTCCATCGTATGACCAGGAGTATGTAAAACTTTGATGGTTACATTTCCTAATTTAAATGTTTCTCCATCTTGAGCAATGATAGCTTTAAACTCAGGATTTGCATTTGGACCGTAAATGATTGGAGCCCCAGTTTTTTTACTTAAATCTACATGGCCCGATACAAAATCAGCATGGAAGTGTGTTTCAAAAACATATTTAATTTTTACACCGTCTTTTTGCGCACTGTCTAAATACGGTTGAACTTCTCTTAATGGATCAATAATAGCAGCTTCGCCATTTGATGTGATGTAATACGCACCTTGTGCTAAACATCCTGTGTAAATTTGTTCTATTTTCATTTTGTTTGTTTTAGTTGTTATGTTGTTTTTTAAGTTTAATTATTTTAGGATGGTTTCTTTTATGATGATGTATATTCCCATAAATAGTACAAACCATCCAAATATTGGTTTAAGTTTAGCCCCGTCTATTTTTTTAGATAAATAAATTCCTGCAAATATTCCAGCTGTTGCAAACGTTGCAACCATCGTTAATAAATTCCAATTAATAAAAGCATCCCCACTTTCTCCAAAAAACCCTATTAATGATTTTGCAGCTATAATTACTAACGATGTGCCAACGGCTTCTTTCATTGGTAGCTTAGATAATAGAACTAAAGCCGGAATAATCAAAAACCCACCACCAGCACCAACTAATCCTGTTACTATTCCAACCACTGCACCTTCAAATAAAATAACTGGGTAATTAAATTTCTGAGGCCCCAAATCTTCCTCTTTTTTCTTCTTATCTTTTTTTATCATACTATATGATGCTGCAACCATTAGTATAGCAAACAGTAACATCATTAATATACTTTTAGTAACTACAAAATCACCAACTGTAAACACTTCTTTTGGTATAGCAGGTACAACATAAGCTCTAGTTAAAAAAACAGCTACGATAGATGGAGCACCAAAAACTATTGCAGTTTTTATGTTTACTAACCCTTTTTTAAAATATCCTATTGAGCCAATGGCACTTGTAAAACCAACAATAAATAATGAATAGGATGTTGCAGCTACAGCATCAACCGAGAAAAGATAAACTAATACTGGTACTGTTAAAATACTACCACCACTTCCAATTAGTCCTAACGAAATTCCAATTAAAATGGATGAGAGGTAACCGATTATTTCCATAATTATATTTTAAATTATTATGGTACAAAGTTGCTATGATAAAAATCATATAACGGTTACATTTGTTACAAAGGTCAATTCGAAAAAGAATTTTTTTAATAGAGAAAATACCCGACTCGATTTAAAAACAAAAAAGTCTCTCATTTCTGAGAGACTTTTTAGCCCATACAATTATTAAACCGAACCAAATTATAAAATCTATTAAGAGACTTGACGCTTTAAAATATAAAATAAATTTAAAATATAATAAAGGCACTTTAGTTTTAGCGTTCAGTTTTTGTAAATATTTTCACTATTCGAAAATTCCAATTATTTCTTTACCAAAGCTGTGCCCTCCAAATAAATATATATACAAATCGATGCTAAAATAAAAAATTAAAAATGGAATAAGTAACAACATCCATATTTTGATATATTTATTAAATGGAGAATTAGAAAATTTATCTTGATAATAATAGTATGGTTTTTTAGTTAACTTAAAAAAAATAAATATAAATATTGATGAAATCAAAATGAGCCAAAAAATACAGGAATGCTTAAAAACATCAACTCTATACTCAGAAATGATTTTTAATTTTGTTAGCACCTTTTCAAGATAAATTAAGAGAATACCTAACTTTAAAAAAATAAACAAAGAAATATACATGAAAGCTCTAAAAACAGGGCTGTCGTTTTTTTTACTATAAGCAGAATACATTCTAAAATATAAATACTCCAACAATTTCATACTAATCCATAATTATATTTTAAATTATTGTGGTACAAGGTGAGATAATAAAAATCATAAAACGTTCACATTTGTTGCAAAGCCAATTTAAAAAGAATTTTTTTAATAGAGAAAATACCCGACTCTATTTTAAAACAAAAAAGTCTCTCATTTCTGAGAGACTTTGTACGCACGAAGGGACTCGAACCCCCACCCTTGCGGACCAGATCCTAAGTCTGGCGCGGCTACCAATTACGCCACGTGCGCATAACAGAGTGTAAATATAATTAAGTTTTTTTATAATTCAAAAAGAATGTTTTTAGTGAAAATGCTCTATTATAAATCAAAACAAGACTGTTTTATGCTTTTTGATTTAAATATAATTGCTACAATTTGTAGCAAAGCTCAACTATAATTTGATGTAAATTTGAATATCTAATTATTTGCTATGGAAACAGTTACTCCAAATTATTTTAAAGGACGAGGTGCGCAACTAAATCCAAATAATAAATTTTCGAAACAACAGTATGCTCAAGAGCATATTGAAGGGATTGATGAAGGTTTTTTGAAAAAAGAAAAAACCGACATTATTTATACCTATCCTAAAACCATTATTAATAAAGTGGAGAGCACCGACGTGGGCTTAGGATATTCTTTAAACCCATATCAGGGTTGTGAGCATGGCTGCATTTATTGCTATGCAAGGAACTCACACGAATTTTGGGGTTATAGCGCAGGCTTGGATTTTGAACGAAAAATAATCGTTAAAAAAAATACCGTAGAGTTACTCGAAAAAACATTTGGCCAAAAAAACTGGAAACCAAAACCCATTATGCTATCTGGCAACACGGATTGTTATCAGCCTATAGAACGAGAACAAGAATTGACCCGCAAAGTTTTACAAACGTGTTTAAAGTTTAAACATCCTGTTTCTATTATCACAAAAAACTCATTAATAACCCGAGACTTAGATATATTAACTGAATTAGCCGAACACGATTTAGTGCACGTGATGATTTCTATTACAGGAACTGATGAAAAAGTGCGCCAGTTATTAGAGCCTCGTACCGCTTCATACAAAAACAGAATGGCTACTTTAGCTACCTTATCAAAACATCAAATACCTTGTGGGGTAATGGTTGCTCCTATTATACCGGGCATTAATAATCACGAAATACCATCTGTAATTGAGCAAGCGGCAGAAGCCGGTGCTACATCTGCGGGCATTACCATAGTACGTTTAAATGGTACAGTGGCACAATTATTTAAAGATTGGTTAGAGAAAAATTTCCCCGATAGAGCGGATAAAGTTTGGAATCAAATTACGGAATGCCACGGCGGTAAGGTAAGTGATAGTAGGCCAGGAGTAAGAATGAAAGGTGAAGGAAAGATAGCTGAGTCGATTATGCAATTATTTAAATTATCACGATCGAAGTATATGCCAAATTCAGGAAATTTTAAATATAGAGTTGATGGGTTTAATTTCAAAGCTGGCGATAAGCAATTAAGTTTATTTTAATCTGTTGTATTGTATACGCCATTTAATTTATTGATTTCGACTTGGTAATCTGTAAGAGGAAAATAACCGTGTTGCTTTATAATATCTTGACCTTTTTTAACAAGCTCACTCATTATAAAATCGAATAGCTGAGCTCTTGGCTTACCATTAATGTATTGGTATAAGGGGCGCGATAATAAATAACGTCCGTGTATAACAGCATCAGTTTCGTATGGAGAGCAGGCTTTAACGCCTGTTTTATATATAGGCATAGCCCAAATGCTCCCATTTGGTTTTCCTGTGCTATCTTTTAAAAAACCAACGCCTGCAAAACCAATAGCGCCAACATCGCTTTGAACTTTTTTTACAACCTCGGCATTGCCTGTCAATTGAACCATCTTTGCACTGTAAGGCGCTCTAATAAAATGTTCTTTTAAATACGAATAAGTTCCTGATGTGCTATCTCTGCCATAAATAACAATTGGTAAATCAGGGCCACCTAAGGCTTTCCAGTTTGCAATTTCCCCCGAAAAAATCTTAGTTAATTCCTCTGTAGACAAGCTATCTATACCTAATTTGTAATTTGTAATAATTGCTAAAGCATCAAAAGAAAAATTAATTTCGATAGGCTGTACTCCATTTTTTTTAGCTGATTCTATTTCATCACTTCTCATTTTGCGTGATGAGTTAGCAATATCAACTTCGTTATGAATTAAAGCATTGATGCCTACATTACTGCCTTCACCCGAAATATTAATTTGTATATCAGGGTTTGCTTTTGTAAACTCTAATCCCATTTCTCTAACCATGGGATATTCAGTATCTGAGCCTTTAATTATAATTGTATTGGCGTTTTTTACCACAGTATGTTCGTTGGATTTCTCTGATGTATTACAACGTATAAATAAGATTGAAGCTATAAATGATATAAATACTAATTTCATAATGGTATAAGGATTAAGCGATAATACTAATTTAATAATTGTTTAAATATGTTCTGTTAAATAAATAAGTTTTTCGTTTAACTCTAAATAATTGGTTATAAAAACTTGTTTATGTTAGCTGTGCGCAAAAGTAATATTACTTATAGGTTTCTTTTTCCGTTCGTGTAATATTTAGATACTCGAATAATTTAAAGTGTAATTTTATTTCCCTAAAGCAATCATGTTGTATGAAACGTTTCCTAATAATTTTATGTGTTGTGTTAACTACTTCATCTGTTGCGCAGGACTCTTTGAGTTTTCGTAAAGAAGCCCCTGCATTTTATTTTGATTGTGATTTTTGTAATCAGCAATTCTATCGTCAAAATTTAAGTTACGTTAACTTTGTTCGCGATAGGCATTTAGCTGATATTTACGTATTACTTACCTTAAATCAATTAGGCGGTGGTGGCGGTAAGTACAATTTGTTTTTTGTTGGACAAAATAAATTTAAAAATCAAAATGATACATTTTTTGTTGAAACAATGGCTAATCAACCAGAGGCAGAAATAAGAGAAGCAATTTTAGCGCAACTAAAAAAAGGATTGTTAAAATATTTAGTTCAAACTAATTTACTGGATAAAATTAACTATACGATTGATGTTCCTGAAAATGACATGAGTGCGAATACCGTAAAAGATAAATGGAATTTTTGGACGTTTACTATAAACGGTAACATGAATACGAATGGCAATTCTTATCAAAAATATTTAAATACAAATATTATGGCTTATGGAAACCGTACAACTGAAAAACTAAAAACGGAAACCGGCACATGGAATAATAGTAATACTCAAGAGTTTAAAATTAATGACAGTACAACGATTAAAGGCAAGCAAACTAACTTAGGCGCATATCATTTATTAGCTTTTTCGGTAGGGAAACATTTCGGCATCGGACAATTTGCAACCTTTTTTCAAAGTTCACCTTCTAACTTATGGCATAGTATCAGTTATTACCCAACCTTCGAGTACAATGTGTTTCCTTATTCCGAAGCATCTCGCAGGCAATTGCGTTTTATTTACCGCATAGGTGCTCGTAACCAAAAATACATAGATACCACTATCTTTAATAAAACCAATGATTGGTTTGGGTTACATTCGTTAGTATTTCAGTACACGCAAATTGAAAAATGGGGTAATGTGAATATATCGGCTGGTGCTTGGCATTATTTTAATTACTCAAAAAACTATAACATTGCCTTGTATCCAGCTATTAATTTTAATCCTGCAAAAGGCTTACGAATAGGAGTTTGGGGAGGATTTAATATTCAAAACGATCAATTCTTTTTGAGAAAATCAGATGCCTCATCGGAGGAAATTTTATTAAATCAAGTGAACTTAGCTACAAATTACAATTACAACTTTGGCGTGAGCTTGGGTTATACGTTTGGTTCTAAATTCAACAACATTATCAATGTACGATTTGACATCAATGATAATTATTGGTAGAAACATATTTGGTAAAAAATTTTATATTTATAAAAAAATAAATTTCAATGAAAACTACGCTTATTGCTCTATCATTTTCTTTAGGTTTAAACACATTAGTTGCACAAAACCGTAGTATCAATTTTGAACACGTTACGTTTGCAGAACTAAAACAAAAAGCCATAAAAGAAAATAAATTAATTTTTGTTGATGCCTTTACAACGTGGTGCGGCCCTTGTAAGCAAATGGCTAAAACAGTTTTTACTAATGATACCGTTGCAGATTATTATAACTCCCATTTTATCAATGCAAAAATTGATATGGAAAAAGGCGAAGGTATTGAGTTAGCAAAACAGTATCAAGTTAATTGTTATCCTAATTTATTGTTTATTGATGGCAAAGGAAATATTGTGCATCGTGTAGGTGGTTCTATGTCAGTATCTGATTTTGTTAAGTTTGCAGAAACTACTACTGCGCCTAATGAAACCTATTCCTATTATTATAACAACTACGATCAAAAAAAATCTAACCCTGATTTTTTAATGAAATATATTGAGTTGCAAGCAGGCACTTGTATCGAGCCTACTGTTGCTGTTAATCATTATTTTTCGTTACAAAAACAAGAGGATCTAATGTCTGCAAAAAATTGGGATATGATTAAACAGTATTCTAATTCAATGAACACAAAAGAGTACGCATACTTAGCGGCTAATAAAACCAAATTTGATGCATTATATACAACCGAAGAAGTTAATGCAAAATTAGATGACATTCATTATTCATCATTAGTTGATATTATTAAGGCAAAGCCATTTAACGAAGCATCGTACAATAAAACAAAAGCTACTATATTAAAATCAAATTTAGCAAATGCAAGTAAAGTTATTTTTGAATCAGATTTAAGATTAGCTCAAAAGAATAAAGACTGGAAAGGATATGGAGCTATTGCATCAGAAAATGTAGAAAAATATTATTCAAAAAATGCAGAAGAATTAAATAGTATTAGTTGGACTATTTTTGAAAACAGTTCTGAAAAAGCTATCTTATTAAAAGCAGAAGAATGGGCTAAGCTATCTGCTGAGTTAGAACCCAATTTCGCAAACTACGATACCTATGCAAACTTGTTGTTTAAAAATGGCAACAAAAAACAAGCTTTAGACGCCGCAAATAAATCAATAGAATTGGCGAAGAATGATGGTTTATCGGAGAGTGATTATCAATCAACACAAGATTTAGTAGATCAGATTAATAAAGCTAAATAATTAAGAATGAGGTTAATTGCTTTTGTAGCATGGCTCTGGTTTAATTTGTAATTTAAAGTTTAGGGTTAACCCAAAAAACATGTACCAGTCTTTTGTACGTGGATTTCCTCGTTGTTCGTTTACATTACTACCAGCGTTTTTTGATCTATCAGACAGTGCAATGGTTTTAGCATCAGCAGCTTTTATTAAAGAAAAATCAGGATAAGTTCCACTTACGTCATCCAAGTAATCGGTAAACGTTTTACGCGGCCCCCATTCAAAACCAATACCTACTTGTTTTGAAACATTCATTTTCATTCCTATACCAAATGGAATAGACATTTGAAAACGCTTATACGTATGCTCTTGACCTTCAGTTTTCAGAGGCTGCAAATCAACCCAACGATTGCCAGATTGTGCGCGAGGGTTAAAATAATACCCACTTAATCCTAAAAACAAAAAGGTTGTGAATTTATATTTGTCGTTACTAATGCGGTATTCTAAAAAATTAAATTCAGCAATAGCATGAAGTTCATTGATGGTTGATTTAAAATTTAGGTTGCGCTGTATTTGGTCAGCATCACTACTTTGTGAATCATCACCCTGAATAGCCCCGTAATTAAAACCAGCTCTAAATGCGTAACGGTAATTAGGTGTGTATCTATAAAAAACTCCTATAGCGGGTTGTGTTTGATTAAATTGCGCTGATGGATTTAAGTCGCCAATATAATAAGCACCACCAACAAATAATCCAAGTTCATGTTGTTTAAAATGGAGTTTGCCACCTTGGGCATACACGCGAGCAAAAGAGCCAATAATGGCTCCGACTAAAAAAATATGTTTTAGGTATCTATTCAAAAAACAAAAGATTGTGTATTATAACGTCAATAAAACAAAAATAGTGCATTTTTTCACTTTTTTTTCAATTCCATAAATTATACCTTAAAAAATGTAAAATTTCAACGGTAAACACTGATTTTATTGTCATTTTACCATAATTAATTCGATATTTATACCATGCGTTTTTGTACCATTTTTGTACTACTAGTTTCATTTATAAAAATAAATGCGCAAGATTCTATACCCTATTCTAAAGATTTGCGTTTATATGAAGGCGTTTATTTTAGTTATCAGGATTTTAGATTTAATTGGCCCATACCTAAAGAACAAATTATTACAAAAATAAATAAAGATCAGTTAGATTTTTACACCAAACTAATTGAAGAAGAATTTATAGACTACACGGAACGTGATGGTTCTGTATCTAAAATTAAATCGGAGCAAGTGTGGGGCTATTGTCAAAACAATGTGATTTTTATTAATCAAAATAAAAATTTTTATCGCATACCTGTATTTGGAGCTATAAGTAACTTTATTGGCACACAAGAAGTCATAAATTATTCTCCCGGGTTCGATCCTTTTATGAATGCGCCGATGGGTAACTCTTCACAAAAAGTCAAAGAAATAAGACAGTTTTTATTTGATTTTTATACCGGTGAAATAGCGTTGTTTTCTATTGACAAATTGGAAGAATATTTTAAACGCGACACCGAAATTTATAATCAATTTATGGCGTTAAATAAAAGAAATAAAAAAGAGCAAGTCATTAAATTTATCAGACTCTACAACCAAAAACATACGGTGTATTTTCCTAAAGGATAGTTTATTTTAACTATATTTATTACAGATAATGATGTTGTTTAAATCTATTATATTTTTTGTTGCCACATTTTTTTTAATAAATGATAATGGTGTGTGCATAAAGTTCGCAAAGAAAAACAATGGTGTTAAAGCTGATCCTTTTGGTAATGTATACGTAATTGGCACGAATGAAATCAGTAAATACAATTATAAAGGTATATTACAAAAAACATTTAGTAATAAACGTTATGGTAAAATCAGTTTTTTAGATGTGACTAATCCTTTAAAAATTTTAGTGTACTATAAGGATTTTCAGCAAATTGTTTTTTTAGATGACCAGCTCACGTTATCCAATAATCCTATTTCTTTAGAAAACTTAGGCTATGAGCAAACGTCATTGGTGTGTTCATCTATGAATAATAGTTTTTGGTTATACAATAATCAAAATAATGAGTTAGTTCGTTACTCTAAAGAATTAAAACCACTTGTAAAAACCGGAAATTTAAAACAAATTTTGCAAAGCGATATAAAACCAAATTTCATTAAAGAACATAATGGTAATTTATATTTAAACTGTCCAAGCTTTGGTATTTTAGTGTTTGATATTTATGGCACGTTTAGTAAAACAATTCCTTTAAAAAACTTGAAAGAGTTTGATGTCGTCAACGGAAATATATTTTATTTTGAAAACAACACATTAAAAGAATATCAACTACAAACATTTAACACGATTGAAAAACAGTTTACAGACACATTAATTAAAACAGTGTATTGGAACAACAGTACATTTTATAAAGTGTATGCCGATTCATTAATTATACAACCCTAAGCGTTTATATGACTAAACAGTTATTTTCACTTTTATTATTTTTATGTTTTAGCGAGACAATTTTTTCTCAAAGCATCTATACACAAACTGTTAGAGGCCAGGTTTTAGATAAAGTAAGTTCTGTTGGTTTACCAGGAGTTATAGTTCGCTTAAAAAACGACACTACTAAAAAATTTGTTACCACAACGGATGATAAAGGAAATTTTAAGTTAGAAGGTATTGCCATTGGTCGTCGTTCGTTTGTTGTGAGTTTGTTTGGCTATAATACGTTACCATTAACCGATATTATAGTTACATCAGGTAAAGAAGTATTTTTAAATATAGAACTCGAAGAATCTATAGTGCAGATGGACGAGGTGGTTGTTAACGCTGATGATAAAACGGATGTAGTAGCAAATATGCAAGCCGTAAATGTAAAAACATTTAGTATCGAAGAAACTGAACGTTATCCAGGAGCTCGACAAGATCCTGCTCGTATGGCCTCAAATTTTGCAGGCGTGCAGGGTACTAACGATAGTCGTAACGATATTGTTGTGCGCGGAAATTCTCCTTCGGGGTTGTTGTGGCGTTTAGAAGAAATTGATATTCCAAACCCTAATCACTTTGCAGTTGCTGGTTCTGCGGGCGGACCTACCGCTATTATCAATAATAAATATTTAGCAAACTCAGAGTTTTATACAGGTGCTTTTCCTGCAAATTACGGCAATGCTTTAGGCGGCGTATTCGATTTAAAAATGCGTAATGGAAATAATCATAAACACGAACGTACCTTTCAGTTTGGTTTATTAGGAACAGAACTATCACTCGAAGGCCCCATTAATAAAGAAAAAGGAAGCAGCTATTTTGTGAACTACCGTTACTCTACTTTAAATTTATTATCGTTTTTGAATATTAAATTAGGAACCAGTGCTGTGCCTCAGTATCAGGATGGCGCATTCCGATTTAATTTTCCTACACAAAAAGCAGGCGTTTTTTCTGTTAGTGCTATTGGTGGCTTAAGCACGATTAAAATTATTTTAAGTAAGCAACTAACTCGTCCTAAGGAATTGTATGGCGATTTAAATCGTGATCAATATTTTAAATCAGGTATGGCTGTTGGCATACTTAATCATAGTTATTCGTTGAATAGCCGCACGTTTATGAAAACATCGTTAGCCTATGCAGTGCAGGGTTTAGATGTAAATCATTATTTGGTATTGCGTGACAATACGTTTAAACCAAACGATACCCTCTCACATATTTTAGGATATGATTTTACAGAAAGTAAAATAACGTTGGCGTGGTATATCAAACAAAAAATTAATCCAAAAAATAGTTTTAAAGCAGGGTTTTTTGTCAATCAGTTTATGGTTGATTTTTATGACGAAACAAAAATTAATTCGCGTTACGACACCATAGCCCAAAACATTTTAGATAAACCATTTAAAACGCGCGTTAACTCCAAAGAAAATTTTTATTTACTGCAACCTTATATTACTTACGTACATAAGTTTAATGAGCAATGGAGCACTAACCTTGGTGTGTTTTCGCAATACCTAACGTTAAATAATCACGCCACGGTTGAACCTCGTGCGAGTATTCGGTATCAATTTAAACCGAATCAATCACTTAGTTTTGCTTATGGTTTGCATAGCCAAATGCAACCAACATATTTGTATTTTGCTGCGCCAGATAGCGTAAAAGTAGATGGCTTAATGTACACGAACCCTGCTAAAAAGCAAACTAACAAAACGTTAGATTTTAGTAAGAGTCAGCACGCTGTGTTGGGATATGAATATCAAGTATCTAAATTTATACGTACTAAAATCGAAGCCTATTATCAGTACTTATGGAACGTGCCTGTATATGAGGTTCCATCAAGTGTGTCGTTATTAAACAGAGGCGCAAGTTTTAATCGCTTTTTCCCTATTTATACTATGCAAAATAAAGGCACGGGTTATAATTATGGTTTAGAATTTACCTTCGAAAAATTATTCAGTAAGCATTATTTCTTTTTATACTCGGCGAGTTTATTTGATAGTAAATACACTGGGAGCAATGGCAAAACCTTTGATACCGATTTTAATGGCAAGTATATGTTGAATTTATTAGGCGGGGTTGAGTATGAAGTTGGAAAGTCTAAACGCAACTCTATTAACGTATCTACTAAATTTACGTATGGTGGTGGCAAACGTTACTCGCCAGTGGATGTGAAAGCAAGTAATGCTATAATGGATTTAGTAGCTGATAATGATAAAGTAAATACGTTACAATTTAATGCTTATAATCGTTTAGATTTGAGATTAGCCTATAAAATAAATCGTCAAAAAGTGGCTTATGAAATTGCGTTGGATTTAGTAAACCTAATGAATACAAAAAATGTTTTAGCGTTGAGTTATGCGCCAGATCCGGCCAATGTAAATGCTGACCCTTTAATAAAAAACTATCAGTTAGGATTTTTACCTCTGTTTTATGTGAAGGTAGATTTTTAATGTATATTTAATAGAACCTAAAACAACAATGTTATGAGTACACCAATTTTATGGATAGAAATTTCGGTAGCAGATATAGACAGAGCTACAACATTTTATGAAAACGTGTTTGGTTGCAAGTTGGAGCGACGTGTTATTTTTGGCGCCGAAATGGCATTGTTTTCTAAAGAAGATTTTGGTATTAAAGGTGCTTTGGTATTAAAAGAATCTCATGGTGGTAATGACAGTATTAAGCCAATATTCCATGTCAATGTAATGTCGGATACGATTGAGATTGTGAAAAAAAATGGCGGCGAAATATTAACCGAACCTTCTATCTTACGTCAAAAAAACAAAGATGGAGACACCATTATTGGCACTAATTTAATTGATGGACAAGTTGGTTATTTTGCCGAAATTAAAGATACAGAAGACAATCATTTTTATTTGTATAGTCATTATTAAAATTTAGATAACACATAATATTTATGAATTTAACAATCAAACAACTCGAACCAAAAGCACTTTGGAATAACTTTGTGAATTTAAATGCAGTACCACGCCCGTCTAAACAAGAAGAACGTGTGATTGCTTTTGTAAAAAATTTCGGAGAGAATTTAAAATTACCAACGTTTGTTGATGAAGCGGGTAATGTGATTATCAAAAAGCCAGCGACTAAAGGGATGGAAGACCGAGTAACGGTTGTGTTGCAAAGTCATTTAGATATGGTGCATCAAAAAAATGCTTCAACTCAATTTGATTTTAATACCCAAGGGATAGAGATGCTAGTTGATGGCGATTGGGTAAAAGCGAATGGCACAACACTTGGCGCAGATAACGGCATTGGGGTTGCTTCTATTATGGCGCTGTTGGAATCAACTACTATCCCACATCCAGCCTTAGAGGCATTGTTTACGATTGATGAAGAAACTGGTATGACGGGCGCTATCGAATTAAAAGGTGGCTTGCTGGATGCAAAAATTATGTTGAATTTGGATACGGAAGATGATACAGAATTAACGATTGGTTGTGCTGGTGGAGTTGATGTAACGGCAAAAGGAACATACACACAACAAGCGCCTAAAAACACGAAGGCGTTTAAGTTAGTGGTGAATGGCTTAACTGGTGGGCATTCAGGGATGGATATTCATAAAGGTAGAGGTAATGCGAATAAAATAAATAACAGATTACTAACGCACTTACTAAATAAATTTAATGTGGAGGTTGCAACCATTGATGGTGGTAGTCTGCGTAATGCTATTCCGCGCGAATCGGTGATTGAAATTGTAGTAGCAGAAAATTTAGTAGCTGAAGTAAAAAATGAAATCACTGCTTTTGAAAAAATAGTAAAAATAGAACACGTTACAACCGACCCACATTTAAAAATAAAATTAACCGATATAACGTTACCACCCTTGGTGTTGGATACAAACTTTTTAAACACACTTGTTCGTACGTTGTATGCTTGCCCTAATGGCATTTATCGTATGTGCCCTGATATTGAAGGACTAGTACAAACATCTAATAATATAGCGCGCGTATTAGTAAAAGAAGGATCATATCAAATACAATGTTTAACTCGTAGCTCGGTAGATTCAGAAAAAACAGATTTACAAGATGCGATTAAAGCTACCTTTGAATTATTAGGCGCAAACGTTACAGCAACTGGTTCGTATCCAGGCTGGGCACCTAAGCCGTCCTCTGCTATTGTTTCGTTAATGAGTCATTTATATACAGAACGATACCAAAGCCAAGCCAAAGTGAGCGCTTGTCACGCAGGATTAGAGTGTGGTATTTTAGGAAAAAATTACCCTGATATGCAAATGATTTCTTTTGGTCCTAATATTACAGGAGCACATTCGCCTGATGAAAAAGTGCAAATATCCTCCGTACAGAAGTATTGGGGCTTTTTAGTAGAAACCTTAAAGCGCATTCCAACTTCTGTATAAATGCACACGTTAGCGCAATTACAAAGCGGAGCACTTAAAGGCACTACAAATTTAAAAATTTCCGAAGGATTAACAACGTTTCCTTTAGAAATTTTTGAATTAGCTGATACGTTAGAAATTT
>JAYSTR010000195.1:0-2997 GCA_043719555.1 Bacteroidota bacterium
TCTAAAATAATTTCTGAAGTTAGAACCCATATCAGTTTGGCTATATTGATAATAAGGCATTACCGAATAATTTTTTAAAAACGACGATGGCTTGTAAGCAAAATTAATATCACTAAAAACGGTATCGTTTCTATCAAAGCGTTGCGCTAAATGCACATAGTCTATATTCCAATGATCAAGGCTTCCGCTGGTTGTAGCCTTGTTTCTAAATCTAAATTGAAACGCGCTGTCTAAATACGCTATGTTATCTAAACGAAGCATTACCAATTTAAAACTAGTATCTGTTGCCGATGGATTGTAGCCCTCGTGAGCCCAAACGGTATTCCATTTATTTAAACTTTTGTTTTTAAACTCTAGTATTAACGAGTCTTTTGCTTCGGGCGCCTCGCCATTGCCTTCGGGTTGATAATAAAAACTTAAAGAGATGCTATCGGCTAAACTATAAATGTAGGTGCCTTTTTGTTTAATGTTGATAGGCCTTGAGGTTAGGGTATCAGCATTAGTGGAAATATTAACAGAAGCGCCAATACTATACGGATAGCCTTTTTTATTAAGTCCGTCAAATGTTGCCACACCAATACTTAAAGGAGCAATACCAAAACCTGTGTTCACAAACACACTCGAATCTAACCATCTATTTGTTGCTGGATAAGCAGATTTGTAAGCGTAAGAAAAATCATCAAAAAACGGAATTGTATCAACTAAAACTTGTGTTGTTTTTGCTTGAGGATTAAGATTAGGTGCCCTGTAGCTGTTATTTAAATTAACATTGGTGCTTAAGGGCATTAATTGTTCTTGCGCCAAAGCCGTAATATGAAATACTATTAAGGCAAGGCAACTGTATATACTATGTTTAAATTTAAAAATCATTCTGTTATTCTGGCTCTTCAGCTGTATCAACATCAGTGCTTAAACTATCCGTTGGTGCTGTATAATAATCATCTTTTCTTCCTACTTCTAAATCAATTTTACTTCCTTTTTTTATTTGTTCGCCAGGCGTAATCTCTTTGCCTTTAAAAAACTGCTTCAATACACAACCCTTGCAATCTGCTGTCACTTCTTTAATGTTGCCAACCTTTAAACCATAACTTTCTATCATCAACACAGCTTGTCGCGTGCTTCTGTCAACCAGTTTAGGCATGGCAATTTTTGGCGGTTGTGTACTAGTAACGTATAAATAAATAATTCTATTGTGTTTAACCAACGATTTTGGCTCAGGATCTTGCTTTATAACCACCCCTGGTTTTTCGTTAGGGTCGTATAAGCTATCAATAACTGTATAGTTTACGTGTTTATCAACAATAAACGCATCGAGTTCAGATAAGTATTTTCCTTTAAAATCAGGAACTTCCGCTGTTTCGCCGTGATGCGTATAACTTCCTAAGGATTTTATTAAAATCCAAACCACTATCCCAAGGCTTAAAATAGCCAAGGTAATATGTGTAAAAAACGATTTAGACTTTAAAAATCCCCAAAAACCTTTCATAATAATACAGTCTGCTAATATACAAAAAAGCTATATAGCGCCTTTAATTAAATTATTTTCAAAAAAAATAACTCAAAGTTTTTGAATATCAACAAAAACAGTATCTTTGCACCCCGATTTTTAATTTTAAATCGCTGATTATAAATATTTTGTAAATGACGAAGGCAGATATAGTAAACGAAATTTCAGACAAAACAGGCATCGAAAAGATTGTTGTGCAAACAGCCGTAGAGGCTTTTATGAAATCAATTCGTACCTCGATGACTGAAGGAAAAAACGTGTATTTACGTGGTTTTGGAACGTTTGTAGTAAAAAAACGCGCCGAAAAAGTAGGGCGTAACATCTCTAAAAACACAACGGTTGTAATACCTGCACATTTTATTCCGGCGTTTAAGCCTGCTAAAACATTTGCAGATAGAGTAAAACGAAATGTTAAAGTGGCTGAGCCTCTTGATAATAAACAAGTTGAATGACGATTGCTAGAAAAACACAATTAGGTTTAATAGCAGTTGCAATCATACTGTTCGTTCTTTTATTTATTGCACCAAAAACATCATCCAGCAAAAAAGTTGAATTGATGCCTACTGCTCAAACAGAAGTTGCATCTATTGAAACCTTTTTAACGATGACTTTAAAAAGTTTAAAGTCAGAAGATAAAACAGCGTATGATGTTTTGGTAAATCAAGCACAAAAATCAACAAACGATAGCGCTTACAAAAGCTTAGTTCAATTTTGGGATAAACAAAAACGACCAGATTTTGCAGCCTATTTTGTGGAAAAAATTGCAAGTAAAAAACAAACAACCGAAAGCTATACCTTAGCAGGTGATCGTTATTACTACGCAGTAAGATTTATAAAGGATAACAACGAAGTGCCTGCCTTATATAAAGCGGCCCAAAACTGTTACCAAAAAGCCATTGATTTAGACCCTAAAAATGCTGATGCTAAAATACAACTCGCATCGTGTTATGTGGAAACAGGTCAGGATCCGATGAAAGGGATAGGTTTATTAAAGGAAATTGAAAAAGTGGATAGTAATAATGTGAAATTACAACTAACCTTTGCTTTTTTCTCTGTTAAATCGGGACAAATTGATAAAGCCATTACCCGCTTTAATAATGTGTTGCGCATTGACCCTTTATACATTGAAGCGTATTTGCATTTAGCTGATGCTTACGAGCAACAAGGTAAAACAGATAAAACGATTGAAATGCTTGAAAAATATGCTACTGTAACCGATGATGCAATGGCAAAAAGTGAAGTACTAAAATACATCGAACAACTAAAAAAGAAATAATTAACCTAATATAAATTTTTTAAAACCTAAGGATTATGCCAAGCGGAAAGAAAAGAAAAAGACATAAAATGGCCACTCATAAACGTAAAAAACGTTTAAGAAAAAACCGTCATAAGAAAAAATAATTAGCATAAGCTAGTATTTTTTAATGAATAGTAACTAAACGGAATGGAGTTAAATCCTTTCCGTTTATGTTATTTGTGTAAACTGTTGT
>JAYSTR010000196.1:0-19320 GCA_043719555.1 Bacteroidota bacterium
CCAGGCAAAGATGATGAAGTAGAGCCGTCTACAGAATAACTATATGCTGCCGTACCACCAGTTACTCCAATAGTAGCTGTACCTGTTGCACCTACACAAGCTGTTGGGTTTGTTGTAAACGTTAACGCTAGCGCTGCTGGTTGAGTTACAGTTGTTGTTACTGTTAAAGGACAATTATTTAAATCTCTTACTATTACTGAATGTACTCCTGAAGTTAATCCTGTAAAAACTCCACCTGCTTGGGTAGTAACACCATCTATCGTATAACTATAGGCTGGCGTTCCTCCTCCTGCTACAGCCGTAACTGTTCCGTTTGCACCACCATTACAACTTACTGCTTGAGGTGTTAAAGTTAATGTAACTGCTGTTGGTTGAGTAATAGTATTTGTTAAAGTATATGTACAACCTGCGCCATCAAAAACTTTAACAGTATAGGTTTGAGCGGTTAAGCCTGAAAATAAACCTGTAACATTTGCAGCACCTGTTGGTGTAATTGAATAGGTGTATCCAACTGTTCCTCCTGAAGCATTTACTGTAAATGCTCCCGTAGCACCAGCATTACAAGTAACGCTATTTGTATTAGCAATTAAAGCAGTTGGTGTACCTGGGTTTGTTAATGAAAACGTAACGGGTAATAAACAACCATTAGCATCTTTTACGGTATAAGTATGTTGGCCTGCTGCTAAATTACTTACATTATTAGTTGTAGTAAATCCGCCACCATCAAATGAATATGAGTAGGTTGGCGTGCCACCTGTAACTGTTGTTACAGTAGCTGTACCATTATTTAAACCACAAAAAGGCTGAACAGCACTAACTGTCATTCCTGTCACACCAGACGAACTACCAACATTAAATGTTGTATTAAACGTACAACCATTTGCATCAACAACATCCACTGGGTGAGGACCAGCCGCTAAAGAAGCAAGCACACTAGTTGTGGTAAGTGCGCCACCATTAATGTGATAACTATATGTTGGAGTTCCTCCTGAAACACCTGTTATTGTATACGAACCATTACTTGCCCCACAAGCCGCTGGTGATGATGAACCTACTATAGCAGTTGGAGATGGAGCTGTACCTATTGTTACTGTTTTAGTAAACGTACACCCATTATTATCTTTTACGGTAACCGTTTGATTACCTGCAGCTAATCCTGATATTGGAGAAACTGCCGTAAATGCGCCATTATTATATGAATACGTGTATCCTGGAGATCCTCCAACTGGTGTATTAAATGCTATTGCACCTGTTGGGGCTGCACAACCTGTAACTGTACTTGTTAACGCAAACCCTGTTGGACCAGGTTGATTTACCATGGCTTGAGATAAGGTAAACGTACAAGCAAATTGATTTGTGGCTGTTATAATTGGTGTTGTTCCACCACTTAAAACAGTAACGGTTTGTCCAGTAACAGTTCCTAAACTACTTGTAAAACCAACTACTTGTCCGCCTGATGATGTATTATTAATTACTATTTGCCCGTTTGGTAATGTACAAACCGGGTTTGTTGGAACCATAGTAAATGCAGGATTAGGATTTACAGTAACAACCTGAGTGGTAGTACTGACACAAACTCCCGAAGTAACTGTATGTGTAACAGTATAGGTTCCAGCTGCTGTAAATACTGCGCCTACATAGTTGGTTTGAGTACTAACTGCAGGTGCTCCTGCTGCTGGACTAAACGAATATTGATGAACGGCTGCTGCAGTACCTGTATTATTAAAAGTAAAACTATTGCCTGATAAACATTGTGTAGCTAAAGGGATATTAAACGTTGATGTAACGGTGCCACTAGATGTAACTGATACGGTTTTTGTAATTGTACAACCAACATTATCTTTTAAAGTGAGAGTGTAAATTCCTGCTGTAGATAAGCCAGCAGGGTTTTGCGCATTAGAACTAAATGCGCCAGGTCCTGACCAAGTGTAGGTATATGCTGGTGTTCCTCCAGAAGGCGTATTGCCAATTGAACCCGCAGCAGCACATGTAATATTAACTGGAACTAATACTGAGTTTAAAACAGCTGGCTGAACAACGTTTACTGTAACTGTAGACAAACAATTGTTCTTATCAGTAACGGCAACAGTATAAATACCAGCTGGAATACTTGTTAAAGTACTAGAACCCGGCACATTATTTTGAGTTAATAAAACCCCACCTGAATTTGACCAAACATAGTCATAAGGGCCTGCAGCGCCAACCGGCACAGCTGTAATAACACCATTTGATCCGCCGTTACAAGTTACTGGACTTGGCACTGCTGGTGTAGGGGCGCAACAAGCGCCAATAGCGCTTGCAGGCGCAGTTGGGTCATCTGAGCAACCTAAACTTGTCCATGACCCAGACTCTCCATCTCCTGAAGTTCCAACACTAACAGATAAATTCGCGCCTGGCGAACAACCGGGTTTTACAGTTAAATTCCAACAAAAATTCCATAAAAAAGGAACAACTGGATCGGGTGCAGCATTTGTATAGGCACAATTATCCCCTAAGTTATTTCCGGGGTTTCCAGCAGGAGTAAATAAGGTTCCTAAATAATCATAATAAAACCCTGGTCCAAAAACAGTACCATTAGCACTTGACGTGCAAGAATTAAACCAGCCCCATGTTCCACTTCCACTGCAGCTTGCTGCTGGCGCTTGTCCTGAAATTCCAGCCCAACCAGAACCAAAAGAAACCTGAACGCCGTGAAGCCAATTTGTATTTACATGTTGATAATTGTTGATTTTGTAACAAAATTGAACTACTTGTCCTGGAGAGTACATTCCGTTTATTGGTGGTGGATTTGCAGTTAAGTTAGAACTTGTTAAACAATCATTACAATCCTTCAAGTTTTTAACGGAAATATTAAACGTTCCAGTTTGACCCACGTTACCGCTAACTTGTATGAAATATGTTGTTCCAATAACCATTTGTTCAACGATTAAAGTTCCAACGCCGCCTGCACCAACAGCACAACCACCAACACCTCCACCAAGTGATGCGCAACTGCCCGCATACATCGAAATATTAGGATTAGCAAACGTACTTGTAACAGTGATACTAGCTTGATAAGAAGACGCTACAAAGGAATACCAAACATCATTAGCGGCTATGGCTTGATTTGGTCCACCAGCTCCAGTACAAGCCGTTTGATAAATATATGGATTACCAGGCGTAGCGTTAGTGATATTTCCGCTCGAAGTGGCTGCTGTTGCTACTGTACCGTTTGGACAAGCACTTGGTGCAGGTAATGTTCCCAAATTAGTAGCACCTGTACATTCGTCGTTTGCAGGGGCTTGCGCGAATATGGTTACGCTAATTAAAAGTGTAATAATAGAAAGATAAAATTTCATAGTGGTGTTTTTAAGTATATTTTACTTGATTTGACTTAGCTGCGAACGTTTGTTTATTGGTGTAACACGGCCAACAATCTGACCATTAGGTTGAATAAAAAAAAGTGGCAACTCATATCTAACAGGAAAAGTTTCTGCATAATTATCAATGTTTTTTGCCAAATTTTTAATAAATAATTCTTTAGCTGAAAGAAGTTCAAGCACAAAGCCATTTTCAAACATAATTTTTACTCTATCATTCTTTAATCGATAGTTTTCAAAATTGGCATTTTCAATGGATTTTTTATAAAAGGTCTCTTGGGTTACTAATGTGTTTTCAATAATCTCAAAACTATTTGGTATGGTTTTAGCTTGTGAAAATGCGTTGCTATAAACTAGCATTAAAAATAGTGGAATAAATAAATACTTTAGTTTCATAATAGTGTAGTTTTTAATTCGTTAAAAGTAAAGTAATAATCCAAAAAAAAACCATATTTAACTAAGTCAAACCCTACTTTAACTCAAAAGAGGTACTTTTTATCTAAGAGCTGATTGTTTAAAACTTTTTTATACAGAAATCCTCCCGATTTGAGCTATTATTCTGCAATTCATAAAAAAATTTGCCAGCTTCAACCTGATAAAAAAAATAGCTTATCTTGTAGCCTCAAAATTTAACAGACAATATGATTACTATTGGTACACGCGGCAGCGATTTAGCTCTTTGGCAAGCTAACTACACTAGGGATTTACTAGAAAAACAAGGCCACGAGGTCATCATAAAAATTATTGAAACCAAAGGCGATACTTCACAGCAATGGAACACAAGCTTTGATAAACTAGAGGGTAAAGGTTTTTTTACCAAAGAATTAGAAGAAGCTTTATTAGCCAAAACTATTGATGTAGCTGTTCACTCTCATAAAGATTTACCAACCGAAAATCCTGAAGGATTAATAGTGGCAGGTGTTTCATCACGCGAAAACCCAGCTGATTGGTTAATTATGCGTGATGATTGTGAGGACACTAAACAAAAATTTAATTTAAAAAAAGGCGCTAAAGTTGGCACATCATCAGCACGACGAAAATCGCAATTATTAGCTTTTAGACCAGATGTTGAAATTACCGATTTACGAGGTAACGTTCCTACTCGTATTAATAAATTACGCGATGGCCAATACGATGCTATTATTTTAGCAGCTGCTGGATTGGAACGGTTAGAATTAGATTTATCAGATTTTACAGTAGAACAATTAGAGCCAACTGAATTTATTCCTGCTCCTGCACAAGGTGTATTGGCGTGGCAAATACGCGAAGATGATTATAAGTTAACCGATATTTTTGATGCTGTTTGTGATTATGATGTATTGATAAATATTAATATCGAACGCCGTGTATTAAATTTATTAGATGGCGGTTGCCAGTTACCATTAGGTGTTTTTTGTGATACAGAATTAAATGATTTAGATAAAAAAGTGTTTAGAGTAGCTGTTTCGGTGGCTGATGCGTGGAATACACAACCTAAACATTTGTATTACGAAACAACAAATACAGAAGATTTACCAGAAAAAATAGTTGAGCACATACATCGTATTAAATCAAAATCTATTTTTATATCAAGAGATGCTCACGAAAGCAATAACTTAAATAGATGGCTTACAGGCCTAGGTTTTACTATAGAAAACAAAAGCTTAATTGATTTAAAAAAATTAACCATTAAAGAATTACCAAAAAGCGATTGGCTATTTTTTAGTAGCAAGCATGCTGTTGAGTTTTTCTTTATGCAAAAACCAGATATTGGTACAACAAAAATTGGTTGCATCGGAAAATCTACTTCACAAGCCATACGTGAACTTGGTTTGCGTGCTGATTTTATTGGGCAAAGCACCGATACCAAATTAGTTGGTAAACAATTTTCGGCACGCGTTGGTTTAGGTAAGGTTGTGTTTCCGGTAGCTCGCGAAAGTATGCGTACTATACAATGGCAATTTCCAAAACAACAAAACGTGATTGATTTACCAATTTATGCAGCGCTTAAAGTTGCTCACGAAGTTGCTGAAACAACCGACATATTAGTCTTCACTAGTCCAAGCAATGCTGAGTCTTATTTAGAAAAAAATAAAGTTCATCCACATCAACAAGTTATTGCTATGGGCGAAGCAACCGAAAAATCGTTGTTAAAAGCAAAGGTTAAAGCTGAACAAATTCACAAACCTATTTCGTTTGATGATTTAGGATTATTTAGAGCCATTTTACATACGTTTTAACACATGACACCGTTTCAAAATCCAACCATATTTATTGGCGATTTACGAATTGATGAGCCAGTAACAACATTCACTGATTTAATTTTTTGTGCGGTGTGTTTTTTTGCGTTTTATAAAACTAAATCTTTATCATCCATTAAAGCTCTTAATTTATACCGTTGGTTCTTTTTATTAACGGGCTTATCAACGTTAGTGGCGGCGCTCATAGGTCATGCGTTTTTATACCACTTTGGGTTTAATGCGAAAATATATGGTTGGGTGTTTGGTGTTTTTGGTATTTCCTTTGCGCAATTTGCCGCGCTTTATCATACACAAAACTCTATTTCAAAAAAACTATACCATACACTTTTTGTTGTTTGTTGTATAGAAGTTGTAACGGCATTTATTCTAACGTTTGTCGTTTGGTCGTTTGTAGTTGTTGAGATTCACACGGCCTTTGGATTAGTTTTACTTGTAACTGTTTTAGAATACATCCACTATAAAAAAACAAACTCAAGCCTAAGTATAAATATGATATATGGTGTTGGTTTAGCTGTACTAGCGGTTATTTGTCACATCGGTAAACTAGCAATGTCTGTTTGGTTTAACCACATCGATTTAAGTCATATATTTATGGCACTGAGTATTTATATGATGTACAAAGGAGTAAAGGGAGCCCCTCCTATCCTCCCCGAAAGGGAGGAAATAAAACCTGCAAATAAATATAACACATAACAATTACCTCCTACAAGTCTCCCCCCTCGAGGAGATTTAGAGGGGGCTTAAATTTTAACTATGATAACACATCGTCCGCGTCGCAATCGTAAATCAGTAGCAATTCGTAATATGGTTCAAGAAAACCATGTATCTGTATCTGATTTTATATTTCCCTTATTTTTAGTTGAAGGAAAAAATTCCAAAGCTGAAGTAAAATCTATGCCTGGTATTTATAGACTAAGTGCAGATTTATTATTAAAAGAAATTGAAAGCTGTATGAAGTTGGGCATTATGAGCTTTGATGTGTTTCCAAGTTTATCTGATAAATTTAAAGATAAACGTGCCACAGAAGGCACCAACAAAAAAGGTTTATACTTAAAAACCTTAGCGCAAATAAAAAAAGAATTTCCTGAAGCCTGCATTATGACTGATGTTGCCATGGATCCTTATAGTAGTGATGGTCACGATGGTTTGGTTAAAAATGGCGAAATTGTAAATGATGAAACCTTACAAATTTTAGCAAAAATGGCTGTAGCCCAAGCAGATTGTGGTATTGATATTATAGGGCCAAGTGATATGATGGATGGACGAATTGGCGTGATTCGTCAAGCACTTGATAAAGCTGGACATACCAACGTAAGTATTATGAGTTATACAGCTAAATATGCGAGTGCTTTTTATGGTCCGTTTAGAGATGCTTTAGATAGCGCTCCAAAATTTGGTGATAAAAAAACGTATCAAATGAATCCGGCAAATAGTCGCGAAGCATTAATTGAAGCACAACTTGACACAGAAGAAGGCGCAGATTTTTTAATGGTAAAACCCGCTTTATCGTATTTAGATATCATTAAAGATTTGAGTAATGGTTTTGATTTACCAATAGCTGCTTACAACGTAAGTGGCGAATACGCTATGGTTAAAGCCGCTGCTGCAAAAGGTTGGATAGATGGTGATAGAGTTCGTGATGAGATTTTATTAAGCATCAAACGTGCGGGTGCCAATATTATTTTAACATACTTTGCTAAAGAGTGGGCGCTTAAAAATAAATAGTGACTAAACTCATTTTCATATTTGTTTTTAGTTTTTCTCTTTGCAGGGCTCAACAAATCGTTAACATAAAGTTTAGCAAACCTTTTGCCATCTTAAAATTTTTAGAGACTGCTAAAGGTTCTCATGCTATTTCAAAAACATATAAGCATCAAATTGACACATCCTATTTATCCAAAAACAAAGACTTTAAAAAATTAGTACGCGACTACGCAAGCATAAATTTAGATTACGTTTACACAAAAAATCAGTTTCCTGTTAAGCGTAAACACATTGCCTCAACCTGGGATTTAATTTGTATTGCGTCCATATCTTCAACTACTAACGAAGAGTTTTTTACTAAAATTATTGGTGTTATTCCCAACAGTGACTATGTATTACTAAAACAAATTATAACACAAGCCGAACCGTTTTATGATACATTTATTTACAACAATAACAAGGAGATTGTATTTAATAAAGTGCGCGAGTTACAAGAATTGTCTCCAAAGTTAAATCAGTTGTTCGAAAAATTTAAATCATTTTATGGAAGTAGTTGGGATAAAGCCATACCGTTTAATTTAACGCTTTATCCTATACTTGGTAATCGTGGGCAAACCACGGCAACGCCGCACGCCAATAGTTTGGAGATGGGTGTCCTAACTCAAGAGGATGATAATTTTACGTTATTATCTGTTGGCATGCATGAAATGTGCCACGTGTTGTATGATGAACAACCCTTGCAGATACAAGAAATGATAGATGATGCCTTTAGCGATTCAACAATAATTTATAGTCAATTCGCTTATCATTATATTGATGAGGCTTTAGCCACAGCTCTTGGTAATGGCTACGTATATAAAAAATTAACCACTGAATTAGATACGAGCGAGTGGTATAACGATTCATATATCGATACTTATGCCAAAGCTATTTATCCACTAGTTGAAAATTATTTAGATTCCAATAAACAACTTGATAGAACGTTTATTTATAGGGCCATTTCTGTTTTTCAAAAAACATTTCCGAATGCTATTTATGAATACGAGCCAAATTTTATAAATACAAATCTGTATTTCGAAACAGAAAATGAACTTGAAGTAGAGGACTTACAAAGCTACTTACACAACTGTTTTCGAATATATAGTAGTAATACATCCAACCCAATATTAAACGCAGAAACCTTAGACTTAATAAAAACTTCTCCCGAAACACAGGTTATCTTTGTATACAAAAACCAAGCGCAAACTATGTTAAAACTTCAAAGTATATTTGGTAAATTAATTGGATTGCCCATTAAAAATAACATGCTCATTAACTTTATTGATAAAAATAATCGTGCAATTATTATAGTTAAAGCAGAGAACTTAGAAAAAATAAAAGATGGTGTTAAGTTGATGAAAACTCAGAAAAGGTTTTATACAAAGCCTCTATATACTGAGTTTTAAAGTTATCCCTCAAACGTGATCGAAAAAATCATCATACGAGAGTTAACTTTTTCTACACTATTTGTAAAAATATTTTTTTGAGGTTGTAATAAATTTTTAGTGCCGGTTAATATTTTTAATTCCAACCCAAGTTTAAAATATTGCAAATAAAAATCAGCACCTGCTCCTGCGCTATAAAAATAATCATCGCGTTTAAGTAATACAGCTTCATCTAACTGATTAGCGCCTCCTACTTTTTGTCCTTTCTTTTTCGACACCAAATCCAACGTATAACCTCCGCCCATAATCACAAAGGCACCAAAATTATCGAGCCGTTTGGATTGTAGTTTTATCTCTAAAGGAAAAATTAAAAAAGTGGACTCAACACTTTTTTTGTAATTCAAAATGCTATCATGCTTTGCGTTTTCAAGCTTGTACTCTAAGCTACGTGATGCAAAACTTAAGTTAGGTGTAAAGCGTAATCGAATGTATTCGTGTAACCTAAAATCCGAAATAATACCTAAAGCAAACCCTGGATCCGATTGATTATAAATCGATTTAATACCATACGTTGTTTTTCCAATTGTTGTATCCGGAAATGCTGAGTTTTTTACTGTGTGAATTCTAAAATCGGTTTTATTATAAGCTAACGCGAAACCAAAATGCATTTTACCTTTATAAAACTTTGGCAAGTTCACGCCACTTTCTTCGCGGTGTTGCGCATAGCTTGTTAAACTAATACAGCTTACTAAAATGATATATAAAATTGATTTCAATACTAGTATAACGTTACAATTTATGTTTTAGTATTTATGCCGTCGTTGTTTCGTCGCTAGAAGTATTTCGCGCACTTTCAATCACCGTTTCTTGAGTTTTAAAAAATGCTTTTTGAAACACTAAAATAATTCCAACGCCAAACGAAATGGCCATATCAGCGAAATTAAAAATAGCGTTAAAAAACTCAAATGGCTCTCCGCCCCAAACCGGTATCCACTGCGGAAACTGTCCTTGGTAAATAGGGAAGTAAAACATATCTACTACGTGTCCTTGCAAAAACCCTGCGTAGCCACCTTCTGCTGGCATAAATTGCGCTACCTGAAACTCATCGCTATACCCGAAAATTAATCCGTAAAAGGCTGAATCTAAGATATTACCCAAAGCTCCTGCTAATATTAACGATACACAGATAATAAACCCTTTATGTTCTTTTTCGTCAACAATTTTTTTGATATAGATAGCGCCAACAATTACGGCAATTACTCTAAATAAACTTAAAGCTAATTTGCCATAAATGCCACCAAACTCCATTCCAAAGGCCATTCCAGGGTTTTCGGTAAAGGTGATACGAAACCAATCTCCAATAACTCGTGTAACTTCTCCGATAGGAAAATTAGCTTTAACATAAAGCTTAATGGATTGGTCTATTAGCAACACTGCAAAAACAGTTATAATTGGTAAACGGTATTTTTGGAACATTTGCTTAATGACAATTTAATTTGATGTATGCAAAATTAATAAAAAGCCGTTATTAAAAATTTAATTTAGATAATTTACCACTTTTCGCCAAAAACTAACCAGTTATGGGCTAAAACCGACCACTTATAAAGTCGTACTATCTTTTAACACTAAAAAAGACAATATTTGTATCAGAAATCCGTCGTTAAACAAAATCAAACGTTTTTAACATTCATGAAAAGATAACTTATTACCTCTTGTAATTTAAAAACCTTTTTATTATGTTTGGCGTCATTCTTAAAAAATAGAAACTAACTAAAAAAACAACAATCATGAGTAACAAAAAAACATCAGGCGGTTTTCCATTAATCGTGTCAGCAATTGCTATCATTATCTGTTTAGTAATCGGTATCTTAGTTTACAAATTTGTATTAGGTGATCCTGCTAATTTCGATGCAGAAGGTCCAGAAAAAGGACATCCACACAACTTCTGGGGAATTATGTATAAAGGAGGATTTATCGTACCTATTTTATTAGGTGTATTTTTTACTGTATTATGCTTTTTCTTTGAGCGTTTAATTACTATCAGCAAAGCAAACGGTGCTGGTAATACTGATAAATTTGTGTCAAACATTAAGTCTTTAATCGCTTCTCATGATTTAGATGGCGCCATGGCTGCTTGTGATAAACAAAAAGGTTCTTTAGGAAACGTTGTTCACGAAGGTTTAGCAAAATATAAATTCGTACAAAACGATGCATCTATGGATAAAGAAGCTAAAGTTGCAGCTATTTCTAAAGCATTAGAAGAAGCTACTTCATTAGAATTACCAATGTTATCTAAAAACTTATCTGTTATTTCTACTTGTGCATCTATTGGTACCTTAGTTGGTCTAATCGGAACAGTTGTAGGTATGATTCGTGCCTTCGGTGCATTAGCTGCAGCTGGTACTCCTGATACAGCAGCCTTAGCAACTGGTATTTCTGAAGCCCTAGTTAATACCTTAGTTGGTATCTTATCTTCTGCGTTAGCTATTATTTTCTACAACTTTTTCTCTAATCGTGTAGATCAAATTACTTATGCAATGGATGAGGCTGGTTTCTCTATTATTCAAGAGTTCCAATCATCAGGAAAATAAATTATTGTACCATGTATTTTGTACTCAATCTTGATACAAAATACAGTATACAGTGTTCAACTAATTAATAAAATAAGTCATGCCAAAAATAAAACCCGCAGCACATGCACCTAGTATCGATATGACGCCGATGGTGGATTTAGCTTTCCTTTTGGTTACCTTCTTTATGTTAACTGCATCATTTCGTATGGCAGAGCCTGTGATAGTGGATCCACCATCATCGGTATCTGACAAAACATTACCCGAAAACACTGTATTAATTACAGTTGATAATGTTGGGCGTGCGTTTTTTGGTGTAGGTAATGGCGAAGCTCGTACAAATACGTTAACAAAAATGAGCGAAAAGTATGGTGTTAAATTTAATGCTGATCAAACTAAAAAATTTGGTGGTTTATCAAGTTTTGGTGTTGAGATTAAAGATTTACCAAGATACTTAGATGCATCAGAAGCTGAGCGTTTAAAGTTTCAACCTCAAAAAGGTGTTCCTTTAGATTCTATCAACAATCAATTAAGAGATTGGATTCAGATATCAGCTACAGAGTTAAACGTAATTTATATGCGTAACAAAGATAAGGCTGCATCAACAAACCAGGAGTTTAAAGGCGAAAAACCACGTTATGCTATTAAAGCTGACGCTAAAGCAAAATACATTTTTGTGAAGGATGTATTTAAGGTTTTTACCGATATGAAAATTTATACATTTAATTTAATTACGTCGATGGAAGGTGGCTCATCAGTTCCAGCAACTCCAGCTCCAGCGAAATAATACAAACTATTAATTAAAAAACTAACTTAACATGGCAGAAATAGCAGAAAGTGGCGGCGGCGGACATGGTAAAGGCGGTAAAAAACGCGCCAAGAAACAAAGTACCCGTGTGGATATGACTCCAATGGTTGACTTAGCGTTCTTGTTATTAACGTTTTTCGTTTTAACATCTACTTTTAGTAAACCAAAAAGTATGGAGTTAAGCTTACCAGCTGAACCACCTCCAGGGAGTCCACCTCCACCAGAAGTAAAAAATGGTGTAACGTTTTTATTAACTAAAGACGACAGAGTGTTTTATTACGCAGGTCAGTTTTATACTGCCGGTAATGAAAAAGGTATGCCACCAACGGAATTAAAAGAAACAAATTTTAGTTCAGAAGGCTTACACAAATTACTAATGGAACAAAATAAATGGGCTAATGATGAGATTGATAAACTTCGCGCTCAAAACAAAGCTAAAACATTAGCAGACACCACCTTTAAACGTATGGCTGTTGATGCTACGGCTGATAACAGGGCGATTACAGTTTTAATTAAAACGGACGATCAAGCAACGTATAAAAACGCGATTGATATGTTAGACGAATTAAAAATTTGTAATGTTGGTAAGCGTGTTATAGGTGTAGAGATGATGGCTAGTGAATATGCATTATTACAAGAAAAAATTAAATAATTATGATGGCAAATTGGAATAGTGTTGTTGACGACTCCAGAAACGATATCGTTTTTGCGGGTCGCAACCAAGATTACGGCGCGTTTGAAATGCGTCGTAAATACAATTGGACAGTTACAATAGTTTTGGGCTGTATGGTTGGTGCTTTAGCATTAGGCATGGGCGTAAAGGCTATTTTAAACTCAGGCATGTTGGATGAAAAAAAAGAAGCTGTGTTGGATATGACCACCATAGATTTAACGCCTCCTCCTGCGGATAAAAATGAACCACCTCCACCGCCGCCGCCACCGCCGCCACCAGTGTTGGAAACTGTGAAATTTGTACCTCCTGTGATTAAGGATGATGCAGTTGAAACAGATCCGCCACCACCACAAGAAAAATTATCTGATACCAACGTGAGTACTGTTACTCAAGAAGGTGATGGTGATGCTGTTGTTGTGCCAGATGGTAACGGAACAGGTAACGCAGTTATTGAAGAAAAAGCACCAGAAATTTTTACAGTTGTTGAGGAAATGCCTGAATTTCCGGGTGGAGCTGCAGAAATGATGAAGTATATTCAAAAAAATGTACAATACCCTCAAATGGCTAAAGAAGCTGGTTTAAGCGGTAAATGCTTTTTAAAGTTTGTTGTGAACGGTAGCGGTAATATTAGTGATGTACAAGTATTACGTGGTGTACCAGGTTGTGGAGAATGCGACAGAGAAGCAATTCGTGTTGTAAAATCTATGCCAAGCTGGAAACCAGGAAAACAAAACGGTAGAACTGTCCCTGTTTTCTTTAACTTACCAATTAACTTCCAATTAAGATAATTACTTATTTAAATATAAAAATCCCTTCTGCCTTTGGTTGAAGGGATTTTTTTTGAAACGAATTATCAAAATCTGTCACCTTGATAGAAGTCGAAGAGAAACAAAAAAACTCTTAGTCTCTGCTCAGAGCGACAAAAAATAAATCAAGAAAATGTTAAAAAAATCTCCAACCGAATTAATTAATCTAACGTTTAGTGCCATCATGGTTTTAATAACTATTGTGGGGGCATTTTTGTTTTTATTTACTGATTTAATGAGCGATCGTGTTTTTGGTAACAAACGTTATGTGATGGCTGTTGTGTTTTTAGCATACGCCATCTATCGTAGTTACAGAATGTTTAAAGTGTTTAAGGAACAATAAACTTTTATACTTGCTCTATGTAATAAATGTTTAAGGTCGCATATTGCGACCTTAAACATTTATAGCAAATAATAGCTATAAATTTAGAGTCTTGTTTTTATTAAAAACGTGTCTGTATTATAAAGTATTCGGTAGTTTTAAAATGCTACAAATCGTAGCCAAAGTCAGCAATAAATTGCAGTACATTTGAGTAATTATTTTTTAGAGCGTTTATGACAAAAGATACAGCCATTAAATTATTTGAACAAAAACAGGTGCGTTCAGTTTGGAACGATGAGCAGGAAAAATGGTATTTTTCAATCATAGATGTATTAGAAGTATTAATTGAGAACAATCGCCCAAGAAAGTACTGGAATGATTTAAAAACAAAGTTAAAACAGGAAGGAAGTCAGTTGTCCGAAAATATCGGACAACTGAAGTTAAAATCTTCTGACGGTAAATTTTACAAAACAGATGTTGCCGATACCGAACAATTATTTCGATTAATACAATCTGTTCCATCTAAAAAAGCAGAACCTTTTAAGTTGTGGTTAGCACAAGTTGGAAAAGAACGATTAGATGAAATTGAAGACCCGGAAATTGGTATTGATCGCTTAATGGAAACCTATTTAAAAAAAGGATATAGTAAAGAGTGGGTAAATCAACGCTTGAAAAGTATCGAAGTAAGAAAAGATTTAACTGATGAGTGGCAGGAGCGTGGGGTACAAAAAGGACAGGAATTTGCCATTTTAACTGACGAAATAACCAAGGCTTGGAGTGGCTTATCAGTCAAAGAGTACAAGCATCACAAAAATTTAAAGAAAGAAAACTTACGCGACAACATGACTAATTTAGAATTAGTGTTAAACATGTTAGCCGAAGCAACTACTACTGAAATTAGCAAAGAAAAGAAGCCAAAAGGATTTACCGAAAGTAAAGTTATTGCTAAACAGGGTGGAACAATTGCAGGTAATACGCGTAAACAAATAGAAGAAAAAACGGGCAAAGAAATTGTTTCTAAAACATCTGCCAAAAAAATAATAGAAGCTAAGTCAAAGAAAAAATAATTCAACTATCTTTACAATCTCAATGTGGTGGAACGGTAAGTTTTGGAATGAATTACAACACAAGCAAGTAAACTTTAATACAAACGTATTTATTTCGGGTTTACGAGGGAGTTCGTTTGCCTTTTTGATAAATGATTTATTTCAAAACAGTTCAGCTAATTATGTGATTGTTTGTAACGATAAAGAAAAAGCGGCTTATGTTTTAAATGATTTACAATCGTTACTTCCTGAAAAACACATTCATTATTTTCCGGAGAGTTATAAAATTCCGTACAAGGAAGAAAAAACAAGCAACGCTAGTGTGCAAGAACGTGCCGAAACGTTAAGCAATTTAAGTAAAGAAAATTATTCGGGTATTGTAGTTACTTATGCGGCAGCACTTGCCGAGAAAGTTGCATCCAAAACAAGTTTAAATAAAAACACACTCGTTATAAAAAAAGGTGAAAAACTCAGTATAGATTTTATACAAGAGTTTTTATTGAGCTACGATTTTGAGTTCTGTGATTTTGTTTCAGAACCTGGGCAATATGCCATACGTGGCGGCATTGTGGATGTTTACAGCTTTGCGCACGAATTACCGTATCGTATTGAATTATTTGGTAACGATGTTGATGCCATTAAAACCTTTGATCCCGCTACACAATTATCAAATCATAATTACGATTTTGTAACTATTATTCCAGATATACAATCGAATATGGTTATTGAAGTTCGCCAGCCATTGTTTGATTACATTGATGAACACACGGTATTATGTTTTGATGATGTGATGTTTGCGAAAGATTTAATTGATAAACAATACGAAAAAACAGAACGTTTGTTTGCTCAACAAAGTAGCACTATAAAACGTTTAGAGCCACAAGAAATTTATATAACTGGCGAAGAGTTTTTATCTCAGATTAAACCGTTTAAGTTAATTGAATACGGTTTAAATAAACATATTGCATCTCAAACCATTGAGTTTAATCAAAGTGGGCAACCTGTTTTTAATAAAAATTTTGATATGCTTATCAACGACCTAAAAGCAAACAAAGCCAAAGGTTACAAAAATTATTTAACTACAGATAACAGTAAACAAGCCGAGCGCTTACATACCATTTTTAATGATTTACTCGCTAAGGAACATCGTACAGCTGATAGTATTATTGAACACGTAAACATCAATATTCACGAAGGTTTTATTGATCACGATTTAAAAGTTGCGTGTTATACTGATCATCAAATTTTCGAACGCTATCATCGTTTTCATTTAAAGGAAACAAAATATAAAACATCCGAATCGCTTACCTTAAAAGAAATTTTATCGTTAAATCCTGGAGATTTTGTCACTCACATCGACCACGGTATTGGGCGTTTTGGTGGCTTAGTAAAAATTAATGCCAACGGAAAAACTCAAGAAGCTGTTAAGTTGGTTTATAAGGATAATGATTTTTTATATGTAAGTATTCATAGTTTACATCGCATTAGTAAATATACTGGCAAAGAAGGTAACGTGCCGCGTATAGATAAAATAGGTTCTACTACGTGGAGCACCTTAAAAAATAAAACTAAAAAAAATGTAAAAGAAGTTGCGTACGATTTAATTAAATTATATGCGCAACGCAAAACCAAAGAAGGCCATCGTTATCCGCAAGATAATTATTTGCAGCATGAGTTAGAAGCGTCTTTTATTTATGAAGATACTCCCGATCAATACAAAGTAACAAATGATGTAAAACGCGATATGGAGCGCCCTTACCCAATGGATAGGTTAGTGTGTGGTGATGTTGGTTTTGGTAAAACCGAAATAGCCATTCGTGCTGCGTTTAAAGCAGTATGCGATAGTAAGCAAGTGGCACTATTAGTGCCAACAACTATTTTAGCTTATCAGCATTACAAAACGTTTAAAGAGCGAATGAAAGATTTGCCTTGTAACATTAGTTACATCAATCGTTTTAAAACAGCCAAAGAAGTTAAAGAAACGATTGCCAGTTTATCAGAAGGAAAAATAGATATACTTATTGGTACACATAAATTAGTAAGTAAGGATGTTAAGTTTAAAGATTTAGGTTTATTAATTATTGATGAAGAACAAAAGTTTGGAGTTGGCATAAAAGATAAATTAAAAACATTTAAAACAACTGTTGATACCTTAACATTAAGTGCAACGCCAATCCCCAGAACGTTACAGTTTAGTTTAATGGGCGCTCGTGATTTATCTGTGATATCAACGCCTCCGCCAAATCGTTATCCAGTACAAACCGAATTAATTTCTTTTAGTGAGGAAGCGATTCGTGATGCTATTTCTTATGAATTATGTCGTGGCGGGCAGGTTTATTTTGTACACAATAAAGTGCAAAACATACAAGAGGTTGCGGGTATCATTCAACGTCTTGTTCCAGAAGCTCGCGTAACGGTTGGTCACGGACAAATGGAAGGCGATAAATTAGAAGATATTTTGTTAGGTTTTATTGAAGGCGAATACGATGTGTTAGTAGCTACAACTATTATTGAATCTGGTTTAGATATTAGTAATGCCAACACCATTATTATTAACGATGCGCAAAATTTCGGGTTAAGTGATTTACATCAAATGCGTGGGCGTGTGGGACGTAGTAATAAAAAAGCCTTTTGTTATTTGCTAACCCCACCATTTATTAATATGACAACCGAAGCTCGTAAACGCTTAACAGCTATTGTTGAGTTTAGTGATTTAGGAAGTGGTTTTCAGATTGCCATGCGCGATTTAGATATACGTGGCGCGGGTAATTTATTGGGTGGCGAACAAAGTGGGTTTATTAATGATATGGGTTTTGATACCTATATGAAAATATTAAACGAGGCTATAGAAGAATTAAAACAAGAAGATTGGTATAAAGAAGCCGTTGATGATGGACAAGGTGCTAGCTCTGATAAATCAGTGTTCTCACGTCAGTTTGTAAAAGACACCGTAGTTGATACAGATTTATCGTTATTAATTCCTGATAGCTATGTTAGTAATTTAACTGAGCGTTTATTGTTATATCGTGAGTTAGATAATATTTCTAAAACCGAAGACTTAGCATTTTTTGAAACTAAACTTCGTGATCGATTTGGACCCTTACCAATAGAAGCCACTGAATTGATAAATGTGGTGCGTATGCGTTGGGCTGCCATGAAATTAGGTTTCGAAAAAATTACACTAAAAAATAATAAAATGTTAGCGTATTTTTTAAGCAAGCAAGATAGCGATTACTACAACTCTCCTATGTTTAAGGCGGTGTTGCTCTATGCGCAAAAAACTCCTAAGCAAACAGCTTTAAAAGAGCAAAACGGTAAACTTTGGTTAACCATTGAAAACATTAAATCGGTAGATGAAGCCAAAACTGTTTTCGAGAAAATAAATGTGTTATTGGAACAGAAAGTTGCGAGTTAGGTTTTTTACAACGAGGGAGTATACTCCCTTGTCTCTTTTAAATACTACTTAAAAATTAAATTTATTTATAGCCTATTTGTTGTCTTTCTTTTTGAGATGTTTCTGATTTATCTTTTTGTATGAGATAATTTATGGCATCGTACACATCTTTAAATTGTTCGTTATACGTGTTTTCTAATTCTTTTAATTTATAACTGAGTTCTTTGTTTGTTAAGGCGTATTGTTTTAAGGCTATAAAAGCTCTCATAATAGCGATATTCACTTCAATAGCTTTATCGCTCTTTAATATGTCACTGAGCATCGCCACGCCTTGTTCGGTAAATGCAAAGGGTAAATATCTTGTTCCTCCTCAACCGTTTGAGGTTTCAATTTGCAACCTCAAACATTCCCATTCTTCTTTAGTTAGTTGAAACATGAAATTGTTAGGAAATCTTTTAATGTTTCATTTTTACAGCGAGGTTTAAGTTTTTAGTTAACACCTCATAAAGCTCCGCTAAATCATTCCCGATAGCTATCGGGACCACATTACTTTTTGTTCTCTTATCTCGTAAATTTTTGTTTGAATGATTTGTAATTCCATAGCTCTCTACCTTTAAAAAAAATTTCTGACACAAAAATAATTTATTTTATAGTAACTGTTTGTTACAAATTGTAGCATTAACAAAAAACCCCGATAGTAAACTATCGGGGTTTTAACTTGTATTGTTTGATTAACTTGCTTTTATGTTTTACACTTCGACTACGCTCAGTGTGACAACTCAAAACTCATCACTCAAAACTTATAACTAACTACGCTTCTTCAACTTCTTCTTTACTTGCCATTAAACGCTCGTACTCTTCTTTACTACCAACTACAATTTTTTCGTAGTGACGTAATCCTGTACCTGCTGGTATTAAATGACCAACAATAACGTTTTCTTTTAAGCCTTGTAACGTATCTATTTTTCCGTGTA
>JAYSTR010000197.1:0-7358 GCA_043719555.1 Bacteroidota bacterium
ATAATACTAAATCTGGTTTGCGAGGCAATAGTTTATTTACAGCCATTTTTACACAATCAACAGGTGTGCCTGTGCAAGCATATTCTTTAATTACCCCATTATGATAATTAGTTTCGTGTAGTCGGATGGTATTATTAATCGTAATAGCGTGTCCCATACCCGATTGTGGTTTATCGGGTGCAATTACATACACATCGCCAAACTGTTTGGCTATTTGAGATAAATGCATAATGCCTGGCGCTGATACACCATCATCGTTGGTTACTAAAATCAAAGGTTTTTGCTTCATTCTTACAAAGTTACTATATATATTACGGTTTAAGGTATAATGTTGTGGTTTTTACTAAACTTTGTCTGTTGAATTCTTAGCACAAAATCAAAGATTTTTTTATTATTTTTGTTTAACTAACTAAAACCCATTTATGAAAAAAATTATTAATACAACAAATGCTCCCGCACCAATTGGACCTTATAATCAAGCCATACAAGTAGGTGATAGCGTTTATGTATCTGGTACTATTGCTATGGATTTATCTTCTAAGCAATTAATTAAAACTACCATTAAAGAAGAAACTAAAATTGTAATGGATTATGTAGGCGCTGTATTAGCTGCCGCAGGATTAAATTACGATCATATAGTTAAAACAACCATTTTTTTGGCTGATATGAATAATTTTGTACATGTTAATGAAGTTTATGCAAGTTATTTTAAAGGTGATTTTCCTGCAAGAGCTACTATACAAGCGAATCGCCTACCAAAAGATGCAAATGTTGAAATTAGTGTTGAAGCACGAGTTTTTTAAGAGATAGAATAATAAAATTAAAGGCGCTAATGCGCCTTTTTTTATGCTTAAAAAGGGCATTCGTTTACGTAAAAAGCTAATTTGTGGGTTAAAATAATTTATTTAACGAAAAAGAATATTTGTTTGTTTGAAAAAATGTTTTATCTTTACTATGAAACTAAAAAATCATTGTTATGAACATTTTTGTAAGCAACATCAGCTTTAAAGTAAGAGAACAAGCACTAAGTGAACTTTTTTCTCAATTTGGCGAAGTATCGTCAGTACGAATTATTAAAGACAAAGAAACTAAGCGTAGTCGTGGATTCGGTTTTGTAGAAATGCCAAACGATGATGACGCTCAAAAAGCAATTGATGCTTTAAATGGTACTGAGCATGAAGAGCGCGCTATTGTTGTTTCTCAAGCAAAAGGTAAACCAGAAAACGCTTAATCCGTTTTTGTATATATTATTAAAAGCTGTCTCAAAAGGATGGCTTTTTTTTGTGATTAGAATATTGGGTACAGTTGGAATAGATTAAGAAATCTCTGTTAAAATTGGCGAAAATGAAGATTAATAGCGCTAAAATGCTTTATAAATGTGTTATATTTGCTTAAGACGTAAAGGAAATGATTAAAAAAGTAAGTGTAATTTGTGTTTTGGTGACTGTTGTGTTTTTTTGTTTACCAAAAAAAGAATCCCAATCGTGGGGATTTTATGGACATAAGCGTATTAACCGTATGGCTGTATTTACGTTACCGCCTGAAATGGTGTCGTTTTATAAGCAACATATAGAGTTTGTTACCAATCATGCCGTTGACCCTGATAAACGCAGATATGGAGTTGAAGGTGAAGCAGCTCGTCATTATATAGATATTGATCATTATGGTGTGCATGCCTTTGATAGTGTGCCGAAGTTATGGAAACAGGCTGTGGCTAAATTTACCGAGGATACACTAATGGCTTATGGTATTGTGCCTTGGCAAATTGAAAAGCATTATTTTAAATTAATGAATGCCTTTAAAGATGGCAACTTAGATAGGATTTTACAATACAGTTCGGATTTGGGACATTATGTGGCGGATGCGCATGTGCCATTGCATACGACAGAAAACTATAACGGACAAATGACAGGCCAGCGTGGTATACACGGTTTTTGGGAAAGCCGCATACCCGAACTTAAAGCCGAAGAGTATGATTATTTTGTTGGCCGCGCAAAGTACATAGACTCTCCTATAAAAATGGCTTGGGGCGTAGTATATGCCAGTAACCAAGCTGTTGATAGCGTATTAAAGTTTGAAGCGATGCTAAATAAAAATTTCCCTACAGATAGAAAATATGGCTTTGAAAATAGAGGATCTGTTATGACTAAAGTTTACTCGCAAGAGTATACAAACCGTTACGATTTAATGATTAAAGGACAGGTAGAGCGTCGTATGCGCGAAGCTATAACAATGGTTGGTAGTATTTGGTACACCGCTTGGGTAAATGCAGGCAAGCCTAACTTGGAAAAAATTGGACAAAAAGACATCAGTGATTCCTTAAAAGTTCAGTTACAAAAAGAAGAAGAATTATACCTACAGCAAAAAATAAAAAATGCTAAAGGACATGATGATTAAGGGTATCATTTTATGGAAGAGTCTCGCGATTATATTGATAACGCTAATGAATTGATTAAATATAGAGATTTGATTTTTGCGACGTGTGATTATTACATTGAAAAAATAAAATTCAAGAAAATAGTTCTCTCATTAATGAACACTTTTCAAAAATGAAAGCTGAGGCGGAGAAAGCTTTTGTTAAAGCAAAACTTTCAAAACTAAAAACCGCATTCCGATTTGTGATTGAAGAACCCCTAGAATGTCGTGATTTATATTTTAATCATTTTTTGCAAGTTAAAACAGGCTATGATATTGATGTTTTTAAGACCTATAATCAACGTATAGATAAAATAGTTACTAAAGGAAAAATTACTTCTGATAATCAGTTTTATGAAATTAACAGTATAGTTGGCCAACTTTGTCAAATTGAACCAGTAGATAAAATAAAAATTGAAGCATTAAATAAATTGTTACTTGATTACGAGGCAAGGAAAAAGAAAAAGCAACAGTTGTAATCATAATATAGATTCCGTTTTGTATAGTTGGCCCTAACAAATAAGGAGCTTAAAAAATTAAAATGAACATTGAAAGCTTAAGTAAAATTTGTATGGAATTGCCTCACGTTACTGAGGATATAAAGTGGGGAAATGATTTGTGTTTTTGTATAGGCGCTAAAATGTTCTGCGTTGCGCCATTAAATGATGAATTTTCTATAACAGTTAAAGTAACCGACGAGGAATTTCAGGAATTAATTAATAAAGAAGGGATTTTGCCAGCGCCTTATGTTGCAAAATATAAATGGATTTTGGTAACAGATGTGCAAAAATTTAGTTCCAAGCAATGGGAATATTATATTCGTCAATCGTATGAGCTTGTTAAAGCTAAACTTCCTAAAAAATTATTGCAACAGTTAAGCTAACCTCTATTTAATAACTTGTTTAAAGTTATTGCTTGCAGTTCCTAGTAAAAAGTAACATTTTAGTTAACTTCGGCAAAAAAATTACACCATGTTTCACGAATTGAGCGAACAAGAAGAATTAAGAAGAGGAAAATTAGCAGAGCTAAAAAAGTTAGGTATTGATCCATACCCAGCTGAAGAATTTAAAGTAAATGTTACAGCACAAGATATAAAGGAAAATTACGAGCGCGATAAATTAAATTATAAAGATATACGCTTTGCTGGCCGTGTAATGAGTGTACGTGATATGGGTAAAGCTGCCTTTGCCGTATTGCAAGATAGCACAGAGCGTATGCAAATTTATGTTCGTCGTGATGATATTTGTCCGAACGAAGATGATAAAGTTTTATACGACGTTGTTTGGAAAAAATTAATTGACCTAGGAGATATTATTGGTATTGAAGGATATGTGTTTACGACTAAAACTGGCGAAATATCTATACATGTTACTTCGTTTAAATTATTAAGTAAATCTTTAAAGCCATTACCTGTAGTAAAAACAGACGAAGATGGAAAATCATTTGATGAGGTAACTGATCCTGAGTTTCGTTACCGTCAGCGTTACGTAGATTTAATTATTAATCCAAAAGTTAAAAAAACGTTTGAGCAACGTACTAAAATTATTTCTTCTATCCGTAATTTTTTAAATGATAATGGCGCCTTAGAAGTTGATACCCCAGTATTGCAATCTATTCCTGGTGGTGCAGCGGCTCGTCCGTTTTTAACACACCACAATGCTTTAGATATTCCGTTGTATTTACGTATAGCAAATGAGTTGTACTTAAAGCGTTTAATCGTTGGTGGTTTTGATTGGGTGTATGAATTCAGTCGTAACTTCCGTAACGAGGGAATGGACAGAACGCATAATCCCGAGTTTACTGTATTAGAATTTTATGTGGCTTACCGCGATTATTTTTGGATGATGGATACCACCGAAAAATTATTAGAAAAAATTGCGACTGATTTACATGGAACAACAGAGTTAACTGTTGGCGATAAAATGATTAATTTTGCGCCACCATTTAAACGTATTACTATTTTTGATGCCATTAAAGAAAACACAGGCATTGATGTTAGTAAAATGGACGAAGCTGGTTTAAGAGCTGTGTGTAAGGAATTACATATTGATATTGATGAATCAATGGGTAAAGCAAAATTAATAGATACTTTGTTTGGAGAGAAATGCGAAGGCAATTATATCCAACCAACCTTTATTACAGATTATCCAGTAGAGATGAGCCCGTTAACTAAAAAGCATCGTACGGAAGAAGGCTTAGTTGAGCGTTTTGAGTTAATGATTAATGGAAAAGAAATTGCGAATGCTTATTCGGAGTTAAATGATCCTATTGATCAACGAGAGCGTTTTGAAGAGCAGGTAAAATTAATGGAGCGTGGCGATGACGAAGCAATGTTTATTGATTACGATTTTTTACGCGCATTAGAGTATGGTATGCCACCAACAGCAGGTATTGGTTTTGGTATCGATCGTTTATGTATGTTGTTAACTAATCAACCTTCTATACAGGATGTATTGTTGTTCCCTCAAATGAGACCAGAAGCACAAACTGTAACATCAGAAGAAATTAACTAAAAACCTCTATGCGCAAAACGTTATATTATATTGCCGTTGTTTTTGGGTTAGTATTAACCTCATGCGATCAAAAACCAAAAGTTGTTGAGCAACCTAAGCCACGAATTTTTCCTGAGTATCATGTTGAGTTAGATGAAATTATTCGTTCTAAAATTGGCGTAATACGTGGGATAGACTTAAATAGCAAGGCTATTTTAATTACTAAAACAGAAACAATACAGCCAAGTGAAGTTGACTCTAATTACCTATACTTTGAATATAAAATTGATAGCATTACGGATTACTCGGTTGCTTATAATTTAAAAAAAGATAGTTTAGATGAAGTTGAGGTTCAAATTAATTGTAATGATTTAGATTTAAGTGCTAAATTATTTACAGACTTAAAAACGTACTACGAAAAAAAATTACCTAACCCAACCGAAGATAAAGGATATGTAGTTTACAATTGTTTTGAAGGCGAACGCAAACCTTTTGTTGTTTCGTTAACAGATAACAGTACGCCAGCTAAAGGAATTATTAATTTGATTATTTATAAGGATAAATAAAAAAGTATTTCAATTAAAAAAGCCTCTAAAGAAATTCTTTAGAGGCTTTTTTGTTAAACAATAAAATTGTTTATTATTTTTTACCTGGAGTTGCAGCAGCTTCAGCAGCTGTAGCTCTTGTAGTTTGAACAGAAACAACAGATACGTTTTTAGCATTTAATAAAGTAACGCCTTCTAATTTGATATCACCAACTGCGATAGAGTCATTTAAATCTAAATTATCAATGCTTAACTCAATAATATCAGGTAAAGTGTGAGCAATACCACGTGCTTTTAATTTACGCATTTTCAAGTTTAATTTACCACCCTTTTTGACACCAGCTGATTGACCAACTAATTTTACAGGAATGTTAACTGTAACTTCTTTACCATCTTGAATTTCTAAAAAATCAACATGAGATAAAATATCATTTAATCTGTTGAATTGAGCATCTTGTAAAACTGTTTTGTAAGTTTTGCCTTCTACTGTAATATCAATAATGTGTGCATTTGGAGTAAAAATAATTGGTTTAAAAGCACGAACATCTGCATGAAAGTGTATTTGCTCTTTTCCGCCATAAATTACGCAAGGCACGTGCCCTTTAGCTCTTAATTCTCTTGCGTCTACTTTTCCTACGTTCGCTCTAGCCGAACCGCTCAATGTGATTGTTTTCATTTTTGTTTTTTTGTTGAGTTTAAAATGCTCGCTTCATTTTATTGTCAACTTTTATATTTGTTTATATATAGCGAGTTTAATTACATAATAAAATTGCTACTAATACTTTCGTGATTTTGTACACTATGTATCACTTTAGCAAATAAATCAGCCACCGAAATAACTTTAATTTTTGAACTTTCTTGTTTTAAAGGAATGGTATCTGTAACAATCAGTTCTGCTAATTTTGAGTTTTCGATATTTTCGTAAGCTTTACCAGAAAGTACAGCGTGAGTACAAACAGCACGTACGCTTAAGGCGCCACGTTCCATCATCATATCAGCTGCCTTACATAAAGTTCCTCCAGTATCCACTAAATCATCTACTAATACTATATTTCTACCTTCAATATCTCCAATTGCCGTCATCTTATCAACTACATTGGCTTTTGAACGTTGTTTGTAGCAAATTACGATTTCAGCTTTTAAATGTTTAGCGTAGGCATTAGCTCTCTTACTACCACCCATATCAGGAGCGGCAATAGTTAAGTTAGGCAAATTTAATCCGCTAATATATGGTAAGAAAATAGACGATGCATATAAATGATCAACAGGAATATCAAAAAAACCTTGAATTTGATCAGCATGTAAATCCATAGTCATTACACGAGTTGCGCCTGCCAAAGCTAACATATCGGCTACTAATTTAGCGCCAATAGCTACACGAGGTTGGTCTTTTCTATCTTGACGAGCATAACCGAAATAAGGTAACACTGCAATTACTTCCTCTGCAGATGCACGTTTAGCAGCATCAAGCATCAGTAACACTTCCATTAAATTATCGGCAGGTGGCATTGTAGATTGAATTACAAAAACGCTTTGCCCGCGAATACTTTCTTCATAAGACACTTGAATTTCACCATCACTAAAGCGATAATGAGCCATTTTGCCTAAATTTTGTCCGTATGCATCAGCAATTTTTTGCGACAAATTTTGAGTAGCACTACCTGTAAATAATCTAACTTCTGCTTCCATGGTTGAGTTGAGGAACGCAAATGTAGGCTATTTCACGGATTTTTACAATATTTTTAGTGGTTATTTTGATTAATTAAAAAACTGACTACATTTGCACACTTAAATTTTAGATTTTACTAAAAATTAAGAAAAATCAATGCCCAGCTGGCGGAATGGTAGACGCGCTGGTCTCAAACACCTGTGGGAAACCGTGCCGGTTCGAGTCCGGCGCTGGGTA
>JAYSTR010000198.1:0-7350 GCA_043719555.1 Bacteroidota bacterium
ACATTATCAGTCTCATAGCGATTATTACAAAGGAATAAAATTATACACTTATAAATAAATAACCCATGAAAAAACTATTCACAGCCATTGCTTTATTAAATTTATGCTTTACTTGTAGTGAGCCAAAAACAGATGAGCAATCACAAAAAGAAGATGAGACTACCGAGATTGGTTTATCTAAAACAGAACAGATTGTAGAAATAACAGAGCCCGTTAAGGAAGACGTTACTGCATCAAAATTAATATTTAAAGCAAGTGGTACAGAACCAGGCTGGTATGCTGAGTTTTATAATAATAAATTAAAATTAGTTGTGGATTACGGAAAGGATAGTTTAATGATTACTGATAATTTTGAAACTATTACAAAGCCTGAAGCCTTTGCTTATTCTAAAGCTGAATCGAGTAATGGAACCAAATTTGCTTTGGCTATTTCAGTTTTAAATAAAGTTTGTGTTGCATCGGGTAGTGGCGATAAATTAGATAAAACAGTCGAAATTAAATTGAATAACAAAACCTACAAAGGTTGTGGTAGCGTTGTTAAATAAATATTTTGATTAAAGTTAAAAGCCATTTCTTAGATAGAAATGGCTTTTTTTGTTAAAGGAACTATTAAAACCAAAATGTTAAAAAAATCAAGCGTTTGATGTAAGAGTGCAAGTATATATTGGTTATTTTTCAGTTATGACTAAATTATTTAAAACTATACTTATATTGCCCGCATTATTGGTTGTATTTGCCTTTATTACTAAGCCACAACAAGATCCTAAAACTGAACCAAAGTTTTTATCCGTTAATCCAAAGTGGGTTGATTCGGTATTTAATTCCTTATCGCCCGATCAACGTATTGCCCAATTATTTATGGTGGCCGCTTATAGTAATAAGGATATGAAACACGTGCGTGAAATTCGCGACTTAATTCAAAAATATAATATTGGTGGTTTAATTTTTATGCAAGGTGGTCCTTTGCGTGAAGCAAAATTAAATAACTATTATCAAGGCTTAGCAAAAACACCTTTACTAATTTCGATAGATGGAGAATGGGGGTTAGCAATGCGTTTAGATAGTACCCCAAAATATCCACGTCAAATGACATTGGGAGCTATACAAAACGATTCGTTAATTTTTGAAATGGGTAAACAAATTGCTCGCGAATGCAAACGTATGGGCATACACGTAAACTTTGCACCAGTAGCTGATGTTAATAATAATGCATTGAACCCGGTTATTGGTATGCGCAGCTTTGGCGAGGATAAATACAAAGTTGCTACTAAGGCCATTATGTATATGAAAGGCTTACAGGCTGAAGGTGTTATGGCTAATGGAAAACATTTTCCCGGACACGGAGATACGGATAGTGACTCCCATAAAACATTACCAACTATTTCTCATACTAAAGAGCGCATTGATAGTTTAGAATTATACCCTTTTAAACAATTATTTAATGAAGGTTTAGCCAGTATTATGGTGGCGCATTTGTTTGTGCCTAATTTAGATACTACAAAAAACAGAGCAACAACGTTATCGCCTTATGTGGTAAATGATTTATTAAAAAATCAATTAGGATTTAAAGGTTTAGTATTTACTGATGCATTGAATATGAAAGGCGTGGCAAATTACAATGCACCTGGTATAGTTGATGTAAAGGCTTTATTGGCAGGTAATGATGTGTTGTTGTTTGCCGAAGATGTAGCAAAAGGTATTGCGCAAATTAAATTAGCTATAAAAAATAATCAAATTACTCAGGATGAAATAGACTTACGTTGTAAAAAAATATTAAAAGCAAAATACTGGTGTGGTTTAAATAACAAGCAGTATGTGAATCCTAAACATTTAATTGGTGAATTAAATTCAGAAAACTCTGATGCTATAAACACCAAATTAACGGAAGCATCTGTTACGTTATTAAAAAATGATAATGCGATTGTTCCTTTAGTTAAAAACGAACAAGAAAAAGTAGTCATTGTTTCCATTGGAGATAAAAAAGCAAATGCTTTTAATGACGCTATAAATAAAACGATTAAAGCTGATTTTCTTTGTATAGACCACGATGCAACGGATGCTGATAGAAATACATTGTTAACCCAACTAAACGATTATAATTTGGTGATTTTACAATTGAATAAAACAGGTTACAAGCCCGATAAAAATTTTAATTGCTCGCAAGGTTCCTTTGATTTAATTTCAAAAATTTGTTCAACTAAAAAAACAATTTCTGTTTTATATTCTAATCCTTACATTTTAAATAAATTATCGGATATCGAAAAATCGCAGGCAATTATTGAGATGTACGAGTATTCAGTATTTAGTCAAAAAGCAGCTGCACAAGCAATTTTAGGAAATATTCCTATTAATGGAAAGTTACCAGTATCAACTAATTTATTTAAAGCGGGTAGTGGTGTAAATCTTGAATTAAAAAATAAATCTACTCAACCTTTAATATATGTAAATCAATCTAAATTATTAGAAATTGATTCGATAGCTAAAGCGGGTATTAAGGATGGTGCTTATCCTGGATGCCAGATTGTTGCTATGAAAGACGGCGCTATTATTTATCAAAAATGTTTTGGGAAATTAACATACGATGAAAAAGCAGAAAAAGTAAATGAGTTTACAGTTTATGATTTGGCGTCTTTAACTAAAATTTTAGCAACGACGATATCGTTAATGAAACTGAGTGAAACCAAGCAATTTGATTATAACCAAACGTTGGGTTATTATTTTCCGGAGTTACAAGGCACTAATAAATTTGATTTAAATTATAAAGATGTGTTAACGCATCAGGCTGGTTTCCCTGCATTTTTACCGTTTTATTTAAAAACAATGGATAAAAAATTTAATTATTTAACGGGTTATTATTCTTCTACTAAATCGGATGAATATCCAGTGCAAGTAGCTAAAGATATGTACACAACAAAAGCTGTAACCGATTCTATCTATAATCAAATTGCGAAATGTAAATTAGAAGTACCTAAAAAATATATTTATAGTGATGTTGGATACTATTATTCTAAAAGATTAATAGAGCAAAAATCAGGTAAGAGTTTAAATGATTATGTAAAGCATACCTTTTATGAGCCACTAAAAGTTGGGTTAACATATTTGCCATTAACAAAATACCCTCTTAATCAAATTGCGCCAACCGAAAACGATACAAGATTCAGAAAACAATTAGTGCGTGGTTATGTACACGATCCTGGAGCGGCTTTAATAGGTGGAGTAGCAGGACACGCTGGTTTATTTGGGAATGCAAAAGATGTGGCCATTGTTATGGAGTTATTATTAAATGATGGGAAATTTAATGGGGAGCAATTATTGGATAGCGCTATAGTGAGAGAATATACACGCTCTCATTTTATTGATAACCGCCGCGGGTTAGGATTTGATAAACCTGAATTTGATGATAAAAAAGATAGCCCTGTGATAAAAGAATGTAGTATAGAAAGCTTTGGACATAGTGGTTTTACGGGTACTTTAGCGTGGGCCGATCCTAAAAATAATTTAATTTTTGTGTTTTTATCAAATAGAGTTTATCCTAATGCTGATGAAAATAAATTAGCGAAACAAGGGATTCGCAGTAAAATTCATAAGGTGTTGTATGATGCTGTTACACCAGTAGTACAATAAGTTTTTTGCAGTTTAAACTTTCTTTTTTTAGGGTTATGTAGTATATTTAGTAAAACCTAAAGTTATGAGCAACGTATTAGTAAATCAAAAAGCAACTATAGTAAAACTGTTAGCCGAAAAATCGGTAGTGAAACAAAATGTGTTTAATAATACCTTAAAGAGTTTTGAGATATTAAAAGAATCAATTGATGAAATTTCACAAGATTTATTAGTAGAAGCTAATAAAATAGATACACGCATAGGAGTAGAGGTTACTCAAATTGAAAAATATTCTGTTCGATTAAAAGTAGCTGGTGATGTATTAGAGTGCTTCATGCATACGAATGTATTTGAGTTTGATAAATCACATCCTTTATTCAAATCATCTTACATTAAACAAAACGAATATAATTCGTACTGTGGAATTATAAATGTATATAATTTTTTAGCAGATTCCTTTAAATACAATCGTTTTACGGATGTGGGTTATTTGATGTGTCGCATATTTGTAAACAGAGAAATGCGTTTTTTTGTTGAATGTAAAGGACCTATTGGCTCTAAATATGCGTCGTTTAGCAACGAGGAATTAACCAAAGAAACTTTAACCGAAATAATTAACGAACTGATTATTTACGCGATAAGTTTTGACTTATTTATTCCACCATTTGATAGTGTAAGAGAAGTTTCTGTAGCTGAAATGCAAGAAAAAGTTAATAGCCAAAATTTAAGAACAGGTAAACGCCTTGGTTATGGCACAGCTCCCGAAGCCGACGAAGATCCTAAAATGTATATTTAGTTTTTAATATATTTTAGTTCTTTAGCTAAATGTTTATTGGGAATTCTCTGTTAATTTCATTGTTTAATACTACTACCAATTTCCCGAAAAACACTTCTTTAGAAAATAAATAATTAATATTATGAAATCAATTTTACAAATAGTAATACTTCTTATAACATTTACGAGTTATACAAATATTTCTTATGCACAATTCACCAAACTTTTAGAATTTTCTGGGAATGATGGTCAAATGCCTAAGGGGTCTTTTATTTCTGATGGTACGTATTTATACGGAATGACTTCAAAAGGTGGATTAGGGTATGGAGGTACAATATTTAAAATTAAACCTGATGGAACAGACTACGATACATTGCATAATTTTTACAACAATAATGAAAATAATCAATTTTTAGGAAGTGCCCCTCAGGGTTCGCTTTTTTCGGATGGGACTTTTTTTTATGGTATGACTAATTTTGGTGGCAATGCAATGAGTTCACAAGGTTGTGGAGTGATTTTTAAAATAAAGCTAGACGGGACCGGTTATACAAAATTATTAGATTTTTCTGGAATTATAAATGGTTGCGCCCCCTATGGTTCATTTATTTCTGATGGTACATTTCTTTATGGGATGACCGCATGGGGAGGGATTAATAATATGGGAGTAATCTTTAAAATTAAACCTGATGGGACAAATTTTTCAAAAATACTTGATTTCGATGGGACAAATGGGATATTCCCTGAAAGTGATTTGTTTTTTGATGGTATATTTCTTTATGGCATGACACGTCAAGGTGGTGCAAGTGATATGGGTTTGATATTTAAAATAATGCCAGATGGCTCTGGATACGAAAATCTCCACAACTTCTCAGGATTAAATGGAAAATATCCCGAAAGTTCATTTATTTCTGATGGTGTTTTTCTATATGGAGTAACTACATTTGGAGGTATTAATGATGACGGAATAATTTTTAAAATAAAAACAGATGGTACTGACTTTTCCACTCTTCTTGATTTTAATCAACCTTTGAGTGGGGTAAACCCAAGAGGACATCTCGTTTCTGACGGTGTATATTTGTATGGCACAACATTTTCTGGCGGAGCACTTTTTGGTACAGTCTACAAAATAAAACCTGATGGTACCGGATATTCAAATCTAAATAATTTTGTAATGTCAAATGGAGGTGGTCTTTTCGGTTCTCTTACGCTTCAAGGAAATTATTTATATGGAATGGCATCTGGCGGTGGAATACCTGGTTATGGTACTGTGTTTAAAATTAATCCATATTGCGTTGCATCAACACCATCTGTGTCTGTTTCAAACACAACATTAACTGTAAATAGTATTGCCGATTCATATCAATGGATAAATTGTAATATTGGTAATTCATCTATTCCAGGACAAACAAACCAAAACTATAATGCAACTTTAAATGGAAATTATGCTATTATAATTAGCCAAAACAGTTGTTTAGACACATCTTTATGTTATACAATTAGTGATGTTGGAATTATTGAAAATAGTTTTTCAAATTCAATAAAAATTTTCCCAAATCCTTTCAAACAAAAAACAACTTTTACATTTGATGAAGAACAAACAAATACTACTATAAAAATAAATGATATTCTTGGTAAGCAAATAAAAACTTTAAATTTTATAGGTAAGGAGATTACTTTAGAAAAAGGAGATATGGAATGCGGTATTTATTTTATTAATATCATAACAGAAAGAGGATGCTCAACAAAAAAAATAATCATTAATGATTAACAATACAATATTCAAAGTATAATATATATACCACTTCTTTGACAGAATCATTTTTTAATAAAAAAACTAAACCGCTTTCGTAACCTTATCGCAAATAAGTTTACAAGTATCGTAAGTCATCTGAAACACATCTTCAAAGCCTTTTTCGCCACCAAAATAAGGATCGGGCACTTCTTTGTTTTGTTTAGGATATAATTCGTTTAAAAATAGTTCTATTTTTTGTTGCTGATATTGATCAGTAGTTAATGATAATACGTTAGATAAATTGGTTTTATCCATCACATAAATTTTATCAAATCTATCAAAATCAAAGGATGTAAACTGGCGCGCGCGTAATGCTGCTAAATCTACTTGATGCTTTTTAGCATTGCTCATTGTTCTCTTATCAGGAGCTTCACCAATATGAAAACTTGATGTACCTGCTGAATCTACCTCAATCGGTAAATTATTTTCCGCAATTAATTTATGCATAATACCTTCTGCCAATGGCGAACGGCAAATATTTCCTAAACAAACAAATAGTATTTTATAACTCATAATTTAGTCTTGTGGTACAAAGTCGCTTTGCTCAGCGTAAAATGCCGTTTTTGATAATAGCATAAAAATATTTTTTTCTGTTAATGAGTCAGCTTCAGTTGTGTATTTTAAATATACCGAATCTTCCATAATGGCATAAGCCATAGAACTCATACCGTAATTTTTGTTTAATATATACAATAAAAATCCTTCTTTGTTTTCATCAGGTAAACTGCATAATGGGCAAACAATTTGAAACAAAATTTGTTTCTCTTGTTCCCACACATCTACCATAATATCAAATTTTCCTTTTTTCAAATTCCATTGGCCAGGTTGTTGTCCGCGTGTTTCATCAGCAGTAATGCCTAATTGCTTAATAGCTGCTTCTACAGTATCGTAATAAGTTTGTATCATTATTATTGTGTTAGTTCGTTTAGTTTGTCGGTAAAAAGTTGAGCCGTACGATTAGTGTAAAATTTATTTTTAAATTGTCCAACCCATTGTATGCCTTTAGTAGCATTAGTTAAAAAAACTTCATCGGCATTCATTAATGTATTTACAGTTAGTGTTTGCTCAAAATATAAAATGCGATTTTGGCTCGCTAAAGCCATAATTTGCTTGCGCATCACACCATCAATGCAACCATCCTCTAAAGGGGCTGTGTAAAGGGTTCCATTTTTAACAGCAA
>JAYSTR010000199.1:0-45794 GCA_043719555.1 Bacteroidota bacterium
TCTTTCTTAGAGATGATTTTTGTGTTTTTTTGGTCTAACCATTTTGCAAAACGCTCTTCAACTTGCGCTGCAGTTAATGCACCTTTTTTAACACCATCTAATAAGTGTTTTTTCATTAAAATTCCTTTGTACGATAAAATTGCCTTACAAGTATCTGTAGGAATTGCACCGTTTTGTAACCAAGTTAAGGTTGCATCGAAATTTAAATCAATTGTTGCTGGGTTGGTATTAGGATTGTAAGTTCCTAATTTCTCGATAAAAGCTCCATCTCTTGGTGCACGACCATCCGCTGCTACTACGTGGAAAAACGCTGCGTCTTTCTTACCGTGTCTTTGTAGTCTAATCTTTACTGCCATTTTCTTGTTTTTTAATAATTTAGGGTGCGAATATCGACATTTTTATTTAATTGATAATCATGATGTCAAAAATATTTTTATAAATAGTTAAATATCATTTAATTGAGTAATTTTGTGCCTTAAAAATGGGGATTTAACGAATTTTTGTTTGATAATTTAAATATCAACTCAGGTTTATTAAATTTAGAAAACTAAAAACACTAAACGTTTAAAATATATGAAACTTCAGGAAAGAGGCATTTTATTAATTCCGGTAGATTTTACCGAGCAATCTATTTTAGCAATTAAACAAACTTACAATTTAGCGAAATACACACATTCGAAAATTGTTTTATTACATGCTTATGATAAAGCAGGCGAGGAGCAATATGAGGAATTAAAATCCTTAACGAAATTAACCGAAACTGAAAGTGGTGTTCCTACTGAGTTCATGAATGTAAAAGGTAATATTTATACCGAAGTTCCAAAAGTTGCTGAGGAAATTAAGGCAACTTTAGTTATTGCTGGTTTAGAAAGCCACATGAAATCGAAAGATATTTTGGCTCCGAGCGCTTCTAAAATGATAAGAGAATGTACGTGTCCTGTAATTAGTATTCGTGGTAGAGATCACCGTGATGGATGTGAAAATATTTTATTACCCTTAGACTTATCTCGCGAATCTCGCGAAAAAGTTGATGTAGCGGTTCAGTTTGCGCATTACTTTGGTGCTTCAATTCGTATTTTAGCTGTATTTAGTTTGTCTGATGCTGCATATGAAAATCAATTATTAGCGTATGCACATCAAGTAAAACAATACATTAAAGGTAAAGGTATTTCTTGTTCAAATAAATCTATAGCTAGCGATCATATTGCAGATACTATAGTTGAGTACGCAAATAAAATTGAGTCGGATTTAATTATGATTATGAATAAACCGAATTTAAGTATTAAGGAGTTTTTTAGTGGCACTGAAGCGCAAAAAGTTGTTGATGTAAGTAACTTGCCTGTCATGTCAATCAACCCTACTAAGAAGGAAAGTATGACGCATTTTGGAACTGGTTTATAATTTTGATTTTTAATAGTTTTAAAAGCTATCTCAAATGAGGTAGCTTTTTTATTTGAGCTAAAAACTAAATCTTAGGAAATAACAACATAAATGTAGTTCCAACATTCAGTTCTGTTTTAAAATCTATCTTACCATTAAATGAGGTTACACTGTTTTTAACCATAGCTAAGCCTAAGCCGGTGCCTGTAGTTTTAGTCGTAAAATTTGGGGTAAATAATTTATCCTGAATGTTTTCAGGAATACCAGCTCCATTATCTCTAATCTCAATCATTATAAACTCTGTATCAGAGTTAAGTAATATATCTATTTTACCTTTTCTGTTTTCAGGAATTGATTGTTCTGCATTTTTAAGTAGGTTGGTAAATATGCGTATACACTGATCCTTATCTGCTAAAATAAAGAGTGAAGTTTCTGCTTGTAAATTAATTTCGCAATTTGAATTTTGAATAAAAAGTTGTGTGATATTTTGTAAAACTTCAGTAATATTTACCGACTCCAATTTCTCTTTAGGTAACATGGCAAAGTTAGAGAACTCTGTAGCGATACGTGATAATGTATCTATTTGTTCGATTAACATTTTTGAAACTTTATCAATACGTTCTGCCATATCCTCAGGATGTGTTTGTGCAACACGTTGTAAATGCTGAATATTAAGTTTCATTGGAGTTAAAGGGTTTTTAATTTCGTGAGCTACTTGCTTCGCCATTTCGCGCCAAGCACTTTCGCGTTCAGATTTTGCCAATAACTCAGAGCTTTTTTCTAATTTAATAAGCATCGTATTATACTCCGAAACTAATTTTCCAATTTCATCGTTTGATTGCCACAATAAAGATTCATTGGGTTTATCAAATTCAATTTTAGAAATTTGTTGCTTAATAATTCGCAAAGGCTTAGTTAATAAATTAGAAACCAATAACGCTACTAAAGCACTAAGAGCAAATAAGATCGTGTAAATATTTAATAAGGTTGTTAAGTATGCTGTTAATTCTTTTTCTAAATCTTTTTGGCGCGAAAAATATGGCAAGTTTATATAACCCAAAAGCTTATCATTTGTATTATAAAACGGAATATATACAGACAAGTAATTAAGCTTTCCTATGTTTTCGCGATGCGAAAAATTTACTTGATTGTTTTTTGCAAAAGCAGAAAAAGCAACAGGGTTCATTAATTTCGAAATTAAACCTTGCTCATAAATTGTTGGTTGAGATGTAGTAAATAATAACCCATCTTTGGTAAACAATGTAATATCTGTACTAAATAAAACCGATTGTTTTTTTAATGTATAAGAAGTAAAATCTTTATAGGAGTTTTCTAATTTATTTAAATTACCAATTCTATCTTCTAATTCTTTGTAAACTAATTGTGCCTTGCTGAGCAAATCAGACTTATTTTTTTTCTCTAATTGAGAGTTAACGACCCAAACAGTTCCTAGTACAACTCCTGTAAGTGATAGAAATACAATGAATACGAAAATAAATTGAATACGATTATTCAGTGAATTGAATTTGAAATTACGGCGAATAATAATAGAGTTAACTAAGATACCTGCTAAAACAATAAACGAAAAGAAAATAAATAAATAAGAGTTAGATGTAAATCGATTCCATATACCCGATTTTGTTTCGGAGATAATGATTTCCGTATCTGTTTTTACATTATAAGTGTAATGGTTAAAATCATCACTTGAAGAATTTGAAGTTTGAAAAAAACTGCGCGAGTAAAATATTGGGTACTGAAATTCACCATATGAGTTTTGTAATTTATTATATGAATATACTGCATATGAAATGTTTTTCATTTGCAATCGGTTTTCTAACGATTTGTCGAGTAATAAGTCAGGAAAAACGCCTATGTTATTAGCTAATTTAGGGTCTAACTGAATATATAATGTGTGCGTTTTTTTCTTGTCTAAGCTTATATCTTCAATAGGAATTTTAGCTATATAACGTATTGGTTTTTGGTCGATGTTAATGTAAAATAGCTCATCGCAAATAGTTTGTGATCCTTTTTTTTCTATTTGTTGTAAAAAATATTCTTCATTTAAATACTGCTGATTTTCCATTTTAAAAACTGGACTACAATCTGATTTAAAAAGAGATAATATAATTTCGTAACGTTCAAAATATCCCGAGAAGTTTAACTGACGAATTGTTTCCTCTAGCTTTTCTGCACTAAGTGGCAAAAAGGACATTAGATTTTTAATTTTAACGTCTGACTTTATAGAGTTTGCAATTTTAATAAATTCGTTTTCTGCAATTACATCTTGTCTTTCTTCTAAACTATTAGATAAGGCTTCATAGGTTTTAATTTTATTTTCGTTTTCATATTTAAAAAATAAATTAGAAATAATAATGGTTGTAAATAAAATGATTAAACCAATATTAATAAAATTATATGAAGCTTTGTATTTGCGTAAAAGATATGAGGTAATGTAAAGTGGCACTGTCCATAAATAACAAAAAACATCCATTTTATGGTAGGTGCAATAAACATATAGAATTACAACAGAAATAAAAAAGAAAATAAGGAACGGTTTATGGATAGTATTCTTTAGTAGAATTAGCATAACTAATTTTTCTACACATAAATAAAAGGCAAACATCAAAAGTGCAACAGATGTATAGCCTAAAAGACTATAGATACTAAAATCAAACAACTCATTAATGTTATAAGAAATAGTGGAGTTATTGGTTAAACTATAAATCAAATGAGAAATAGATATGCCAAAGTATAATAAGCCTATAAAAATTACACCAAACAAACTAAAAAGAAGTTTTGAATTTGTAGAGCTTACATCGTGTTTAATTTTATATACAAATACAGAAAACAGAAATATGATAAAGGAATTAAATAATACATCCCCCATAAATCCAAAATAAAATGAAGAAGCATCGGCAAATATTTTCGGATCATATAGCTTGCTTGCATAAACAATTGATGGGAATTTAAAATAAGTAAGTGCGGAAATAGCAATAAAGGTTAGCCCTGCAGTTACTAACCAAATAATAGTTCTGTTTTTAAATATCAGAGTAAAATAATTATATAAAAAGCAACTAAAAAAAATAATTGCTAGATAGAAAAAGATACAAGCAATGTCATTTTTAAATTCATCAACATATAAGCCATCATTTCGCCTAATTTCAAATAAAGGCATTCCAGAAATAGATTTAATGGCATAATTAATTGATGTAATGTTTTTTTGCAGAATTGTATTATCAGGTAAGTCAAGCCAGTGACTAAAATTATTATTTAAATATTTGTTCTCGAAATCGTATTTTGGTTTTAATAAAATAAGGGCAACGCAATCGGTGTGCTTTACGCTATCGGTTTGCTTAATGTATTCATACCAACCATTCCTAAGCTCAAGCAGTTGTACATTGGTTTGATTGGAGTAATTATAAAAATCTATTGGCGGTTGGTTGTCCGACCAAAAAACTAAGCTATCATTAGAGTAGGCATAAATAGCAATACCGTAATCCTTATATAAATTATTAAAAGCTACTTCATGCCTTTTGAATAAGACATTGGCATTTGATTGTTTAACAATTTGGTTAACTATTGCTAATTGTTTATTCGCAATCTTTTCCTTTTTATGAAGATTTTGTTCGGCAATTATAGCCAGCTCAGAAGTAGTTTTATGATTAACACGAACAACGACATATGAAATAAATGCGCAAAATATGGCAATTACCAAAAAACCTATTTGCTTATGCCATTGCTTCATATCTATATAAAAAGCAATTTACTGCTTTTTTTAACTTAATTTTAGGAATCAAAAAAGATTTTTTTGAAGATTTAAGTATATTTGTCTAATTAGCAATATAATTTATGGCAAAACAAAATACGACTTCAAAACTTCCCGAATTTACAGAGTTGAAAAACACCTTCAAGTATTTTCCGTTTAAAAATCAAAAAACACCTATTTTTATTTTAGTGTGTTTGGGTATTTTACTAAACATTACATCTTTACACAATGAGTATGCATTAGATGATGGTATTATTATTCATCAAAATGATTGGGTAATTAAGGGATTTAAAGGCATCAAAGGTATTTTAACAAAAGATGCTTACGAAAGTTTTTATCGTCGTATGAATGCAACCGATCAATTAGCGGGTGGTCGTTATCGTCCGTTATCTGTTGTGAGTTTTGCTATTGAACAGGAATTTATTGGAGCTTACGATGATGGCTTGTATCCTATGAAAAAGGATGCTACCACCTTTAATTGTTGGGATTTAGATAAAGATAACATCAATGATAAAGATGAAGATTTAAATAATGACGGCGTTTATAATGAAGTAGATTGTCAGGTAAAAGGAGCTCCAATTCGCCATTTTGTTAATATTATATCGTTCACGTTAGGTGTCGTCTTATTGTTTTTGTTTTTTCGAAACTATATTTTTAAGGATAGTCACGATTTAGCATTTTTGGCCGCCTTATTATTTTTAGCACACCCCGTGCATTCCGAGGCTATTGCAAATGTGAAATCACGTGATGAGATTTTTTCATTGATATTTATATCCACCACCTTTTTCTACTCCTTTAAATATATGGAGGATAGACAAACTAAAACCTTAGTATGGGCAGCAATTAACTTTTTATTAGCCTTATTAGCAAAAGAGTATGCTGTAATGTTAATAGGTTTATTACCTGTTGCTCTTTATGTATTTGGTAAAATAGATTTTGATGTGAATGATTTTAAAAAATTCATGAAAACACCAGAGTTTAAACGCGCTATGTATTTATTTGGAGCTTTTGTAATATCTGCACTTATTATGCTAAAAGTAAAACAAGGCATCGATGTTAAATTACGCCCAGGCCAAGTAGCTAGTACTTCGTATTGGTTGTTTCCGTTTGTGTTTTTAATTGTTGGTGTGTTTTTATTAGGTAACAATAAGAAAAAAGATTTTGGAACCTTAATGAGCTGGTTATTTTTTGTAACCTTATTTTATTTGGGTATGCGTTTGGTAGCCGTTAAATTAAAGCCGGGTGTGCCAGATACCGAAATTTTAAATAACCCATATTTATTAGCAACTGGCGAAGAAAAATTAATGTCGAAAGCTTTTGTGTTATTAAACTATCTGCGCTTATGCATCTTCCCTCAAACATTATCTTCTGATTATTCTTACAATACTATTGAGTACCGCCATTTTACAAGTATTGATAGTATAGTGTCTATTTTCTTACACATTGCATTAGCATTTGTGGGCTTTAAATTAGTTATTCGTAAACATATTTTAGGGTTTGCTATTGCAACGTATTTCGCCTTCTTATTAATGATTGGTAATATCTTAATGGATATTGGCGCAACTATGGGTGAACGTTTAATTTTCCATTCTTCAATCGGTTTTGTAATTGCGATGGCTTATTTTATCCTTAAAGGATTTGATAAACTGCCAGACAGTATAAACTTTGGAGTTAAACGAGTAGTATTTTTATTAGTTGTAAGTACAATTACCTTTTTATATGGTTGCAAAACATGGGAACGTAACTGGGATTGGAAAAACGATATTACGTTGTTTTTGAAAGATGTGGAAACTATGCCAAACTCGGTATTGATTTTAGGTAATGCAGGTGCTCGTTACATCGATTTATCAGACACTAAAACGTATGTGGATAATCCTTATGATACCTCATTAGTACAGTTAAGAGATTTAAGTTTAGCGCCAGGACAAGAAAATCCAAATAATAGAATTGATGAAAAATTCGCACATATCATGAAACCTAAAATAGGCTCTATTGAAACCTATCATGTGGATTCAGTTGATGCGAAAGAGTTTCAGAAAAAACGTACTGCCTTTTTAGAGAAAGGTTTAAAATATTTAAAACACGCTATTGAGTTACACCCGCGTTATGTAAACGGGTATTTAAATTTAGGTTTAGGAAGTTATAAATTAGGTCGTGATAGAGATGCTTTATACTATTGGAAGCACGCTGAAAAATTATACCCAAACAATCCTTATTTAAAAAATTATTATATCGTATTTTACAATGATTTATTAAATCGTGGTTATCAAAAAGCACAACGCGGCCAGTTAGATAGTGCTATTTATGAATTACGTAAAACTCTTATTTTAGATAAATTAAACCCTGAAGGTTTTTATAACATTGGTGGAGCTTATTATCAAAAGAGAGATTACGCTAAAGCTAAATACTATTGGGAAGAGTGTTTAAAAATAAATCCAAACCACGCTCAGGCAAAAGCTGGATTGGCAACTATTATTGTGGTACCCACCCCACAACCAGTTGTAAGTAAGTAGTTAGTAAAATGTAAAAAAAAAGACAACCAATTGGTTGTCTTTTTTTTTACAGGAAAAGCTGCAAATTATCGAATTGGCTTCGAGAGCCTCAGCCACCATAGTAAGTCAGTTCGAGCCTAGTCGAGAAAAAATTAATTCTTTATAAACTTTACTAAATCATCTATCACATATTGTGGAATATGACCCGGTACATCATATTCTTTAATGCCTCGTTTGTCAATTGTTTCTAAAAACAAATGATTTAATTTTGGATATGATTGATACTGAATATTGGTATGGTTCGTTAACTCCTGTTTCCATAAATTAAATTCTACCATACTTACCTGAAAATCATTTTCTCCATTTAAAATGTAAATAGGTAGGCTTAGTTTTTTAGTAATGTCTACTTGATTAAAATTTAAAATACTTTGCCAGTATTTATTGCTAACAAAGCCCATTAATTTATAGGGTATTTTTTTTGATTCTTTTGGATCTCTCACTTTCTCGGCAAACCATCTACTTTGATTAATCTGAATCTCTTCTGCATTAGAAATTGTATCATCTAGCAAAGCCATTTCTTTAGCTTGTTGCGGCAATATATCTACTAAATTTTTTGCAGGGCCTCCTAACATCACAATACCTTTTAATTGCTGTGATAATTCTGCGATTTTTGGAGCACACATCGCTCCCAAGCTATGACCTACAATATAAATTTTAGCTGTATCAATAAACGTAAACTGCTTTGTAGCTTTAATGGCATCAATTGCGTCGTTTATTGTTTCGGAATATAAGTCCATACTATCAATTTGTTGTTGCGATAATTTTGTATAATCGTAACCGCGTTTATCATACCGTAAACTTACTATACCTTGTTGTGCTAGGCCTTGCGCTAAATCTCTAAATGGTTTATTTGGCCCAATGGTTTCATCTCTATCACTTGCGCCACTACCGTGTACAAAAACAACAATAGGTGATTTTCCTTTACTTGTATCTCCAAAGGCAATGTTTGCACCTAAAGTTAAACCATCTTTGCAATTAACTTGTGTTGTTAAATCTGTTACTTCACTAAATCCTTTATAACCTTTTAATTGAAAATACGGCGACTCAATAAAATCAGTAATATTTATGCGCTCTATTTTTTGATGCGAATTAATTAATAGATTCAAATTCTTTTTTCCTTTTTTAAACTGAATTTGCAGAGCGTACCGTTTCTTAACTCCAGCTTCATCCTCTAATACAGCAATAAGTTTTTTAGGCTTACCAAATTTCACTAAATGCGTTTTTAAAAGTTCTTTCTGACTATCTAAGTATACTTTTGGAATATGAGTTGTGTCAATTAAAGCAATGATACTATCTACCTTTTTTTGTTTTAATAATAAATAAATTTTATTTGGAAAGATTTGACTGTTTTGTGCTATTAAGCCAACAGAAAACAATAAAATAATCAATAAAAAACGTAACTTTAAAATTCGCATAACTCGTATATTTATATAGTAAAAATACATTTTTTTGATACCTAAAATCACCATAGATAAAATTATTGATGTTGCTCGTGTAGAGGAAGTCATTGGCGATTTTATTACCTTAAAAAAACGTGGCGCTAATTTATTAGGACTTTGTCCTTTTCATGGCGAAAAGTCTCCATCCTTTACGGTATCACCTGCAAAAGGGATTTATAAATGTTTTGGGTGTGGTAAATCCGGCACTGCTGTTAATTTTATTATGGATCACGAAAGTTTATCGTATCCGGAAGCCTTAAAGTTTTTGGCAAATAAATATGGTATTGAGGTTATAGAAAAAGAAATTACCAACGAAGAAAAAGCGCAACAAAACGAAAAGGAGAGTTTATATATCGTGATGCAATACTCACAAAAGTATTTTACTGATTTGTTGCTAAATGATGATTTGGGGCGCTCTATTGGTTATGGTTATTTTAAGGAGCGAGGTTTTACTCAAGATATTATTTCTAAGTTTCAGTTAGGTTATAGTTCTGAGGAACGCCGTAAGTTTAGCGAAACGGCTGTAAAAAATGGTTATAAGCCCGAGTACTTGGTTAAAACGGGAATGTCTATTTTATCTAACACTCACGTTGAGGGAACTCCCATAACAGAGAAAGATATTTTTGATAGATACACTGGCCGTGTTATGTTTCCTATACATAACATTAGTGGTAAAGTGATAGGGTTTGGTGGTCGTATTTTAACCAGTGATAAAAAACTGGCTAAATACATCAACTCACCCCAAACTGATATTTATGATAAAAGTAAAACTTTGTATGGGTTGTTTCAGGCAAAAAAACAAATTATACAAGATGATATTTGTTATTTAGTTGAAGGTTATACCGATGTTATTTCGATGCATCAATCAGGTATCGAAAATGTGGTGGCGTCATCAGGAACTTCATTAACGATAGAACAAATTAAACTCATCCATCGTTTTACTAAAAACATTACTATTTTATATGATGGGGATGTGGCAGGTATTAAAGCCAGTTTTAGAGGAATCGATTTAATTTTAGCAGAAGGAATGAATGTAAGAGTATTGCTGTTTCCGGATGGTGATGATCCAGATTCTTACAGTAAAAAAGTTACCAACGAAGCATTTAAAGAATTTATTAAACTGAATGGTAAAGATTTTATTTCGTTTAAAACCAGTTTACTTTATAAGGAAGTTGAAAACGATCCCATTAAGCGTGCTGAATTAATTAAAGATATAGTTGAAAGTATTTCTGTTATACCCGATGCAATTAATCGTTCAGTTTATGTGAAGGAGTGCTCGCGAATAATGGATATTAGTGAGCAAATTTTACAAATTGAGATTAATAAAATCATTCGTAAAAAAACAGGTAAGCAAGCTGAACAAGATAGAAAAAAAAACGACGGTGATGCAACTCAACACCAGCAACAACATTTCGATCCTAATTACGTTCCATCTGATGATGAGTTTTTTGCTGAAGAAAAAACGGCCGACGAAATTATTTTAGATAACGAAGAAAAAGAACTGTTACGCATGATGATGCAGTATGGAAATGTTTTGGTAGAAGTGGAGGCCGAAGATGCCGACCAAGTTAAACAGCCTTTTCAGCTAACGGTTTGTGAGTTTGTTTTATTTGAAATTTGGAGAGATAGCTTGCAATTTATTAATCCTATTCATCAAATGGTGTTGGATGAATTTCAACATCAATTAGAAGAAGAAAAAATTCCCGACTTACACTATTTTATTCACCATGTAAATCCTGCTATAGCACAAGTAGCTATTGATTTTGCTTCATTTTCGGATACGGTGAGTCCTAAATGGGAAAAGTTGGGGGTAGAAATCCCAAAAGAAATTCATTTTATCAAAAAAGGCGTAGAGCATCAATTATACAGTTTAAAAGATAAACGCTTATCGCAAATCCTGAAAGATGCAAAAGAACTAACAAGGGATGCAGACCCTTTTGAACATGAAAATGTGTTTAAATTTGTTATTCAATTAGAACAGCAAAAAAAACGGGTAAATAAATTATTGGGCCGTACAATTATTCGATAATTACTAAAAGATATTTCCAATTAAAATCATAAAAATAATTATCGGCTTAATAAGTGTTGTAACAAGTTTACATGCACAAATAGATTCTGTTGTTTTTAAGCATATAAAAAGTGACATTAATAATTTAATTGACAATGGTAATTATGATTTAGCTATTCTTAAAAATGATAGTTTAATTTTTTTATCGAAAAAACATTCAGATACCTTAGCATTAGCCGAATCCTTTAACTACAAGGGCATTATTAATCGTGATCAGTCAAATTTAAAACCGGCCCTCGAAAATTACATTGATGCCTTAACGTTATTTGAGAAATTACATTTACCTAAAAATGTGGCAGGCATACAAAATAACATTGGGCAAATTTATGCCGAAATTAAAGAGTATCGCACGGCGTTGGCCTATTATTTTAAAGCTGTTAAAATAAACACAGCATTAAACAATCATCTTCATTTGGCTATCAATTTTAATAATATTGCCACTTGTTATCAAAAATTAAATCAGTTTACTTCAGCAAAATCATACTTAAATAAATCTCTTGCTTTACGTAAACAATACCACGATACGATTGGCATTGCAATGGCTTATCATAATTTAGGTATTAATTTACAATTAACTAGCCACCCAGATTCTGCCATTATCTATTTTAATAAATCATTAAGTTATTTGCAAACTATGGGCGAAAACATTGGACACGCCTATAATTATCTCGAATTAGGAAATACCTATCTTAAAAAAAATAACATAAACGAAGCTCAGCATTATTTAGAAAAAGCGTTGGTGATTGCTGATAAAAATGAATTAGAAGGCATTAAAGTTGAAGCGTACAAATATTTGTTTGATTTGTTTTCGAAAAAAAATGATTTCATAAAAGCGTTTGAGTACCAAACACTTTATTTGCAATCGAAAGAAAAAATTGAAGGAGACGAAAATAAAAACGAAATCGTTAAAAAAGAATTAGAATACGAATTTAATAAACGGCAAGAATTTCAGAGGAAAGACGCCGAGAGTAAACAGCTTATATCTCAAGCCGAAATAAAAAATAAAAAATCAAAAACGATTAACGACTTATGCCATTTTTGCTTTGGTTATTTTGTCTGCGTTAATCATCATTGTATTTAGGAGTTACTTTCAAAAACGAAAAGCAAACTTTATTATTTCTAAACAAAAAGAAATTGTAGAATCTAAAAACAAAGAAATTGTAGACTCGATTAATTATGCCAAGTATATACAAAATGCCATTTTGCCCTCAGATACGATTATAAATAATTTACCCTTTGATTGCTCCGTATTATTTAAACCTAAAGACATTGTAAGTGGTGATTTTTATTGGATACATCAGTCAGAGGCTTGCATTTACATTGCAGTAGTTGATTGTACAGGGCACGGTGTGCCAGGTGCCTTAGTAAGTGTTGTAGGTAATAATAGTTTAAATAGATGTGTGGATGAATTTAAATTAACGGATACAGGAAAAATATTAGATAAACTATCGCAGTTAGTTGAAGAAACCTTTGATAAAAGTGATAAGGATATTAAAGATGGGATGGATATTTCATTATTAGCAATTTCATTAAGCACTAATAATCAGTTTGAAGTGCAATGGAGTGGCGCTAATAATCCTTTATGGATTTTAAAATACAACACATCAATTATCGAAGAAGTAAAAGCAAACAAGCAGCCCATTGGTAAGTTTGATAATAGAGTTCCATTTACAACTCATCAATTTAAGTTTAATAAAGGTGATCAACTCTATGCTTTTACAGATGGATATGCTGATCAGTTTGGTGGCGAAAAAGCTAAAAAATTTAAGTATAAGCAATTAGAAAACACATTATTATCTATTAAAGACAACGCCGCTCAGCAACAAACAGTTGAACTGAATAATAAGTTTATGAGTTGGAAAAATTCCTTAGAGCAAGTAGATGATGTCTGCTTTTTAAATATTAAGTTTTAGTGCAATCATTTCATAAATTGAAACAAAAAACCCTCGTTAAATTTTAACGAGGGTTTTTTATTTATTGTTCTCGACCTTCGACTCCGCTCAGGGTGACAGCTTGAACTAACGATTAATTACAATCCTAATAATACTTCTTCTGGCACTTTACCGCCAAATAACATACGACTTGGATTTTCTAGCATCTCTTTTACTTTCACTAAGAAGCCAACTGATTCTCTTCCATCAATAATACGATGATCGTAGCTTAATGCTATGTACATCATAGGACGAATAACAACTTGTCCGTTCACAGCCATTGGGCGATCAACAACATTATGCATACCTAAAATTGCACTTTGCGGAGGGTTAATAATTGGTGTACTCATCATACTGCCAAATACACCGCCATTTGTAATTGTAAAGGTTCCACCAGTCATATCTTCAATGGTTAATTTTCCATCGCGTGCTTTTAAAGCAACTTCTTTAATACCAGCTTCAATTTGTGCTAAGCTCATTAACTCTGCATTACGCAATACTGGAACCATTAAGCCTTTAGGTGCACTCACGGCAATACCAATATCGCAATATTTATTATACACTAATTCCTCCCCATCTATCATTCCATTAACCGCAGGGTAGTGATATAAAGCTTCTGTTACTGCCTTAGTAAAAAAACTCATGAAACCAATATTTGTTCCGTAAACTTCTTTAAACTTATCTTTGTATTTAGCACGTATAGCATAAATCTCACTCATATCAACTTCGTTAAACGTCGTTAACATAGCTGTTTCATTTTTCACTGCCACTAAACGTTTAGCAACTGTTTTACGTAAGGATGTCATTTTACTACGTTCCTTGTCACGTCCACCTTGCCACGAGTTAGATAATACAGCTGCAGCCGTTGGTAAACCATTAGATAAAGCCGCTAACACATCTTGTTTAGTAATACGACCATCTTTTCCTGTACCTGCAACTTGTTTAGCAGACACATTATTCTCTGCCATTATTTTTGCTGCACTTGGACTTGGCGTACCAGTTGCATAATTAGAAGATTGAGCAACAGGAGCTTCAACTTTTTTTGCTTCAACTTTTACTTCAGCTTTTGGAGCAGCAACTACTGCTGCTTTTGCTTCAGGTTTAAAAGAGGTATCAATTTTCACAACTACTTGTCCAACTTTTACCGTATCTCCTTCTGCAGCTAATACTTCTATCTTACCAGACTCTTCAGCATTTAATGTAAGAGTTGCTTTATCAGAATCTACTTCTGCTAATACATCATCTTTTTCTACTACATCGCCAGTGTTTTTTACCCAACGTGCTATAACTACTTCTGTTATTGATTCTCCTGGGCTTGGTACTTTTAATTCTACAATTGCCATATTTATTAATGTTAAATTACGAGTTTTGAATTATTTTTTGAATTTGAATTTTTAAAGTTGGAATATGTATTTGAATAATCTGCCAAACAGCATTTAAATCAACACCTTCGTAATCATGAATTAAAACGTCTCTTAATCCAGCCATTTTTTTCCACTCAACTTCGGAGTTATTTTGTTTTAATTCAGGAGAAATTTTTTTTGTTGCCTCACCTATGATTTCAAACATTCTGATAGTTGAGTTAAATGTTTTTTTATCAGTCACAAACTGTTGTTCGGAATATCCATCAATAAAGTGCTCAATATCATTGATACAATCTAAAATATGATTTAAATATGTAGTATCCCTATTATGCACTATAAATTACTTTTAAATCTTTTTCTACAAATGCTTTTATATGTTTATTAAGATATACTTTAGAAACTAAATCAACTTGTTTATTTAATTTTTTATTTAAGCTTTCTTTTAAATCCATTAAATCAAACAAACTAAATTTAGGATAATTAAAATCATACAATAAATCAATGTCACTATTCTCAGTTTCTTCATTTCGAGCATACGAACCAAATAATCCAATAAATTTTGGATTATATGGTTTCAATGTTTCTATTATTATATGTTTTTGTTGCTCGCTTAACATAGTTTATTTTACTAATACTTTCGAAAATAAACTAGTCATTATTTCTTCGTTCTCCGCAGCATGTCGTTTACTAAATCCTGTTGCAGGGCTTGCTGCTGCATCTCTACCAAAATATTTTAAGTTTAATGAACGTAAATTATTATCTACAAAACGGAAAGGTCCCATGTTTTCTGGTTCTTCTTGTACAAATAAATAATCTTTTGCTTTGCTGTATTTTTTCAAAATTGCATCCACTTGTTTTTGCGGGAAAGGATACAATTGCTCTAAACGGATAAATGCAATATCATCAGAACATTCTTTTTCTCTACGCTCTATTAAATCGTAATATACTTTTCCTGAACAAAATGCTACACGTGTTACTTTTTTTGCATCAATGGTATCATCTAATACTTCGTTAAAACCTCCTGATGTAAAGTCTTTTAATTTACTCACACAAGTTGGGTAACGTAATAATTTTTTTGGCGTAAAACACACTAATGGTTTACGGAAATCGCGTGTTAACTGACGACGTAGTACATGAAACTGTTGCGCTGGTGTAGTTGCATTTATTATTTGCATATTGTTTTCAGCACAGGCTTGTAAAAAACGTTCCATACGAGCTGATGAATGTTCTGGGCCTTGTCCTTCGTAACCGTGAGGTAACAATACAACTAAACCATTCATACGGCGCCATTTGTATTCGGCTGATGTTAAATACTGATCAATAATAATTTGAGCGCCATTAAAGAAATCACCAAACTGTGCTTCCCAAATGGTTAATGTATTTGGCGATGCAAATGCATAACCATATTCAAAACCTAAAACACCGTACTCGCTTAATAACGAATTGTATATTTCTAATTTTGCTGTTGAATCAATACTGTTTAAAGGGATGTATTCTTCTTCACTATCTTCTACTTTAACCACTGCATGACGGTGAGAGAATGTTCCGCGCTCAACATCTTGCCCACTAAAACGCACTGGGAATCCTTCTTTCATCAAACTAGCATACGCCATTAATTCACCCATTGCCCAATCGTAATTATCGTTGGCAATCATCGTTTTTCTATCCTCAAATAATTTTTGAATTTTATTAAAGAATTTTTTGTCAGTAGGTAACTCTGTCGATTTTTTTGCTAACTCTAAAAATACTTTTTCTGTAATCGCTGTTTTTGGCGATTCATCAAAGGCATTTGCTGGAGCCATTTTTATATTATTCCAAACTCCTTGTAAAAAAGAAGTTATTTTTACATTTTCTGTTTTTTTAGCTAAATCTAAATTTTCTTCTAGCTCTGCTTTAAATGCGGCTTCTATAGATTTTGCCTCATCTGCTAACGGATTACCATCTAGGCTTAAACGTTTTACATAAATATCTTTTGGGTTAGCATGTGTTGCAATCGCTTTGTATAACATGGGTTGAGTGAAACGAGGCTCATCACCTTCGTTATGCCCATATTTACGGTAACACAATACATCAATAAATACATCACGGTGAAATGTTTGACGGAATTCCATTGCTAATTTCGATACAAAACATAACGCTTCAACATCATCACCATTCACATGAAATACTGGCGCTAAAACAACCTTGGCAACATCTGTACAATAAGTAGAAGAACGAGCATCCTGATAATTAGTTGTAAAACCAACCTGATTATTGATTACAAAATGAATTGTTCCTCCGGTTTTATAACCATCTAACTGACTCATTTGTATAACCTCATAAACTAAACCTTGACCAGCAACAGCAGCATCTCCATGTAATGCTATTGAACACGCTTTAGAGTTATCTCCTTTATGTTTATTATCTATTTTTGCGCGAATAATTCCTTGAACAACTGGAGCCACGGTTTCTAAATGCGATGGATTAGGCGTTAAGCTAATATGTACTTTTTTACCATCATCACTAATCTGATCGGATGAATAACCCATGTGATATTTTACATCTCCATCAAATAATGAATCTTCACTTGGTCTACCTTCAAACTCTGTAAATACATCTTTGTAATTTTTATTCATGATGTTCGTTAACACATTTAAGCGTCCGCGATGTGCCATCCCAATCACATAATCTTCAATTCCTAAATTTGCTCCGTGTTCCATTAAGGCATTCATTGCTGGTATAACAGCCTCGCCACCTTCTAACGAAAAACGTTTTTGTCCAACATACTTTGTAGCTAAAAAGTTTTCGAAAACAACCGCCTGAGTTAATTTTTTAAGAATTGTTTTCTTTTCAGCAGCATTAAAATTAGGAGTATTTTTATTTTTCTCCATGCGATCTTGCAACCACTTAACAACATCTGGCTCACGCATATAGCTGTATTCTGCTCCAATACTTTGGCAATACGTGTGCTCTACATGAGCGATAATATCTTTTAATTTTGCAGGACCAATTCCTAACTCATTACCTGCCTGAAATACAGTTTCTAAATCGGCGTTTGATAAACCAAAATTCACTAAATCTAATGATGGCTCATAGTTACGGCGAGAACGAACTGGATTTGTTTTAGTAAATAAATGCCCACGATGACGGTAGCCATAAATTAAATTTACGACTTTAAACTCTTTGGTTACGTTTTCAGGAATTGCTCCACCCTCTGCATCATAGGATGTACGGGCAAATTCAAAGCCTTTAAAAAAATCACGCCAAGAAGCGTCAACCGAATTTGGGTCTTGGTTATATTGTAAAAATAAACTCTCAATAGCGTTTACATCACTTGTGCCAACATAGGAAAATTTGTCCATTTTAATTTTCGTTAAAATAAGGTGCTAATTTAAGTATTTTAATGGATTTTGCTTACTTTTACCCCGTGAAATACCTACTATTTTTAACTTTATTTTTTACGCCATTTGTTGTCTTGTATTCTCAAGATAATCAGACTCAAGTTTTATTAAAAGTAAAAGCCCTGCAAGAAAAAAAAGCAGAATACAATCGTCGTACTAATGGCGAGAGTGATGGCTTTAGAATTAAAATACATTTTAGTGCCGATAGAACTAAGGCTAAAGAAGTGAAATCGAAATTTGATTTAAAATACACTGATATGCTTACTTATGAAGACTATCAGCAACCAAACTTTGTAATTACTGTTGGTAATTATAAAACGAAACTCCAAGCATTTGAAGCACTCAAAAAAATTAAAGGCGAATATCCTTATGCCTTTATTGTAAAAAGTAAAATTAAACCTACAAAGTTTAATTAAATCAGTATTTATTATAAAAACTCTTATGAAAACAATTGACAGCTTAAACTTACAAAACAAACGAGCCTTAATTCGTGTTGATTTTAATGTGCCATTAAATGAAAGCTTTGAAGTAACTGATGATACGCGTATTAGAGCGGCCGTGCCAACCATTAAAAAAATATTACAAAAAGGTGGTAGTGTTATTTTAATGAGTCATTTAGGGCGCCCAAAAGAGGGGCCAACTAATAAATATTCATTAAAGCATATTGTATCTACTGTAAGTAAATTAATTGGTACTGATGTTATGTTTGCTGATGATTGTGTGAGTGTAGAAGCTTTTGATAAATCATCTGCATTAAAACCAGGTCAAGTTTTATTATTAGAAAACTTACGTTTTTATAAAGAAGAAGAAAAAGGCGATATAGCTTTTGCTGAAAAATTAAGCAAACACGGAGATATATATGTAAATGATGCTTTTGGAACCGCTCACAGAGCACACGCTTCAACTGCAGTTATTGCGCAATTTTTTGGCACAGACGCAAAATGTTTTGGTTATGTAATGGCTGGCGAAGTAGCTAGTATTGATAAAGTTATTAATGGTGCTGAAGCACCCTTTACGGCTATTGTTGGTGGCGCTAAAGTGAGTGATAAAATTTTAATTATTGAGCAGTTAATGAATAAAGCTAATAATATTTTAATTGGTGGCGGTATGGCTTTTACTTTTGTAAAAGCTATGGGCGGTACAATTGGTAGTTCATTATGTGAAGATGATAAATTAGAATTAGCAAAAGACTTATTGGTGAAAGCAAAGGCAAAAGGAGTAACTATTTATATACCTACAGATGCTATTGTTGCTGATAAATTTGCCAATGATGCAAACACAAATCATAACGATATAGAAACAATTGCAGATGGATGGATGGGATTAGATATTAGCACTGAAACTATCAAAACATTTAGTGAGGTGATTAAAAATTCTAAAACCATTTTATGGAATGGCCCAATGGGCGTATTTGAAATGAGTAGCTTTGAGAATGGCACTAAACAAGTGGCATTAGCAATTACGGAAGCGACTAAAAAAGGGGCCTATAGTTTAATTGGCGGTGGTGATAGCGTTGCTGCTATTAATAAATACCATTTATCAGAGCAAGTAAGTTATGTAAGCACTGGTGGAGGCGCATTGTTAGAATACATTGAGCAAGGAAGTTTACCGGGAGTAAGAGCTATTGAAGGGTAATACGAATTTTAAATAAAAACTGTATATTTGAGCTTTAAAATTAAATAGAAAAAACATGGAATTATACTTAGATTCAGCTAACCTTAAAGAAATTGAAGAAGGTTTTAAATTAGGATTCTTAAACGGATTAACAACTACACCAACCTTTATGCAAAAGGAAGGTATTACTGATATTGATGGAACTATTGTTAAGTTAAGCAAAATTGTTCCTGTACTTCAAATTGAAGCTTTAGGAAATACAGCTGAAGAAGTTTTAGCAGAAGCTGAACGCCAGTTAGCGTTAGGATTAGATCCTAAAAAAACTGTATTTAAAATCCCTGTTTCATTAGAAGGCGTTCGTGCTTGTAAAATGTTACGCGATAAAGGTTATTTAGTGAATGTACATTTAGTGTATACATTACAACAAGCTTATATGGCTATGCAAGCTGGCGCAACGTATGTTTGCCCGTTAGTAGGTCGTTTACAAGATCAAGGACATGATGCTTTAGCATTAGTTCAACAATGTGTTGATGCGGTTGATTTATACGATTACGATACAAAAATTATGTTCTCTTCGGTACGTAATGCTGAGCATGTTCGTAATGCTATAAATATTGGTGTTCACACAATTACAGTTCCATTAAAAATTATTAAACAATTAACTGAAAATAACTTCACAACATTAGGTACTGATCAGTTTATACAAGACACTCGTTTAATGATGGTGAAAGTGAAAGAAGCTATTAAAGCAACGAATCCTATCGTTACCGAAAATACATCTATTACAGATGCAATTGTGAAAATGACGGAGTTTGGTTTTGGTGCAGTAACTGTAACTAAAGCAGACGGAAGCATTAAAGGTGTATTTACTGATGGAAGTTTACGTAAATTAATTGGCGAAAAAGGAAGAGATATTTTAACTAAAAATTTATCTGATTTAGAATACCGCGAACCAATTACTATTGAAGGTGGTGTGTTATTAAACTACGCAAGCGATTTATTTAAGAAAACTAACGTAGATACAATTGTAGTTACAGAAGGTGGAAAGCCTGTTGGCATGCTTGATATACAAGACATGAAAGGGTAATTTCTTTTTCATTAAAAATCAAAAGGCTTTATCTGTCATCAGATAAAGCCTTTTTTTATGCTTTTTCTAAAATAACATGATTTTGAGTCAATTAGTATATCTTACTTTGATATTTATTTTCACTTCAATTAAACCTTTTTAGTAAATTGAAGTCTAAATAAATATGCAACATTATTCTGACGAAGAAATACTGAACCTATACCGCGATGAATCTTCGCGAAATATGGCGTTGCATCACCTTATTCAAAAATATCAGCAAAAATTATATTGGCATATTCGTAAAATTGTCATTAGTCACGACGATACGGATGATGTTTTGCAAAATTCTTTCATAAAAATATGGAAAGGGTTAGTAAATTTTAAAGAGGAATCACAATTATTCACATGGCTTTATAGGATAGCTACTAACGAAGCGCTCACTTTTTTAAAGCAAAAACAACGAGCCAACACAACATCTATTCACCCAATAGAATATCAATTATCTAAATCGCTGGAAAGCGACGATTTTTTTAAGGGTGATGAGATTCAATTAAAACTGCAAAAAGCTATTTTAACCTTACCCGAAAAACAACGCGTGGTGTTTAATTTAAGGTATTATGATGAAATGCCTTATGAGCAAATGTCGGAAGTGCTTGATACTTCCGTTGGAGCTTTAAAATCATCATATCACATTGCCGCAAAAAAAATCGAAGAACATTTAGTTAATCATTAAACTTTTCTCTAAAACTGTAGTCAAATACTAGAAATGAATACGAACGAACATAATTTTGATAACGACCAAAATCTTCCTCCATTAAATGGAGGAAATCCGTTTGAGTTGCCGTCGGATTATTTTGCGTCGTTTGAAAAAAAGTTAGTTGATAAAATGGAAAGAGAAATGGAATTAAGTGAGTTTCCATTACTGTCTTCTATTATAAAAAGTAATTCGTTTAGTTTACCTGAAAACTATTTTCAAATAGCTGAACAACAGATTACAAGTTCTTTAGAATTGGTTCATTTACCACATTTACAAGCTATTAAAAAACAACCAATAGCGAGTTTAAGCGCAGAATATGTAAACGAATTTGAAATAAATTTAAGAGGCAAAATAGACTTAGTTGATGAACTAAAAGATTTTAAAGTGTTGTATTCGTTAAATAAAACAAACCTTTTTTGTGTACCTGCTAGTTATTTTGATGAGTTGCCATTGCAAATTAAAGATAGAATTCATTCAACTCATTCAAATAAAATATCTTTAATAGATACAATTTTGGACTTTGTTTTTGGTAAAAAAATGGCACTAGCGTTTAGTGTTATACTTGTGGTTGGATTATCGGTATTTTTTTATCAAAAAGCAGGAATTATTGATAATGCAAATGATTGTAAAACCTTAGCTTGTCTTGAGAAAAATGAGTTATTAAACGATAATTCGGTATCTGGTTTAAACGATGAGCAAATAATAGATTTGGTAAACATCAATACGTTACAACTGCAATTGCAGTCTAATGAAGTTGATGTAGATAGTTTGCAGGAACAAGAATTTATTTTAGAAAATACAAATACTGACCAATTAATAGAAAACTTATAATGAAACAAATTTTATCATATTTATACGTAATTGCTTTTATGGCAATAACGTTATTGGGCTTATCGCAACCCAATACAAAACGCGAAAAAATTGAAGCGTTGCGAGTAACGTTTATTAGTCAAAAAGTAAATTTCACTACTGCTGAAGCGCAACAATTTTGGCCATTATATAATGAGTATAATGATAAGATAGACGCTAATAGGAAAGCATTTAGACAATTGGTAAATAAAACAGATGTTACCGAATTTGCAACTGACAAAGACGCTGAGTTGTATCTGAATGCAGAATTAACTCTAAAGCAAAAAGAATACGAACTATACAAAGAATATTACGATAAGTTTAAAAAAGTACTACCTATTAAAAAAGTGGCCTTGTTACGTAAATCTGAAGATGATTTTAAAAAGGAATTAATTAAAAATATTAAAGGAAATTCGCCTGAGTAATGAATAAAATTGTATTAATAGCGCTTTTTTTTGTAGTCGGATATCGTCTTTTTGCTAATGATGGCGATACTTTAAAGTCGGGTAAATTACCTAAACATTATTTTAAAACGGTTTTAAATGTGGATTATTATGGCACACAAAAAACTGATTTACAAAAGGAGAATTTTTATGCAAATAAACTTAAAAACTATGGAATAAGTCAAATTGCAATCGGATTAAACACACCATTATTTACTAAGGATTATTATAAAAAAGATAGCACACAAATTGCTAATTTTCATTTATTATTAGCGGCAAGTTATGTTTCTGTTATCCCTCAGTTTGATGGGATTAGCTCGCATCGTTTAATTAAAACAAGTGTTGGTTTACGTGGTATTTATAATAACGGAAAACGGAGTGTGTTTTATATTGAAGCGTCGCCTTTTACAACAAGAGATCGAGGTTATCGATACACGATTTCTAGAAGATTTAATTCTACATTTCTATATAATTTCACTGCAAATAAATATTTCAGTTTTAGAGTTGGATACACGCGAAGTTATATGTTTGGTAATAGAAGACATTTACCTTATTTAGGAGTAAGAGTTGGTAAATTAGATGGTGTAAATTTAAGTGTTCAGTTTCCTCGAAGCATCACCTTTAATGTGCCTATTGGTAAATATTTCAAATCAAGTTTATACACTAAGCCACAGGGAGGAGTATATACTATGGCTAATACGGATACATTGTACTACTTAAATCCAGATAAAAAAATAAATTTCGGCCGTTACGAGTTTCTTTCAGGGCTAAGATTGGATGTATATCCTAATAGTAATTTTAATTTTTATTTGAGTGGCGGCATCACTTCTCAAAATTTTATCGGATTTTATTCGGAAACGTTTAATAAATCAAACAAGAATTTATACAAAGCTTTTTATAGAGAGTTTACAACAAATGCAGCATTTGTAAATTTTGGTTTAGTATTTAAATTCGGCAAAGTAAAATCAATTTACAATAACTATACTTTGTATGACGCTCAGGATATTAATAATAAAAATAGCGATAATATTAAGTCAGGTAATTCACAAATACCCGTAAAACAAACTAATACCAAGCAGGTAAAATCTAATGAAATGCAAGATTTATTAGATGTAAATGATTTTTACTAATTTTTTTGTACCTTGATTAAACCTTTTTACTTTTTGATAGTCTTACTTAAAACAAATATAAAAACACAAATTATGAAAACAAAAACAATAACGTACGGATTCGCAATAGCAGCTATTGCTTTCGCAACAATTTTTTCATCTTGTAAAAAAGACAAAAAAAATGAGCCAGAAGAAAAAGATACAGATACTTCTGCAGCATCTGATCAAGCATTTGCATCTTCTAGTGTAAATGATATGACAAGTATTTCTGATGAGGCTTGCAGAACATACTCTGTATCAAGTTTTAAAGTAGAAGGTTCAGAAGGATTATTAGCGGGCGGTTGCGCAACCGTAACGGTTGATTCTTTAGCTGCCCCAGCAAAAACTATTACTGTAAATTTTGGAACAACTAATTGTTTAAGTAATGATGGCCGTTATAGAAGAGGGGCTTTAGTATTTACGTTTTCCGGAAAATATAAAGATTCGGCAACAGTAATTACTGTTAAGCCAGTAAATTATTTTGTAGATGATAATCAAATTACAGGTACAAAATCTATCACTAATAAAGGACATAATTCTGCAAATCATTTAGTTTATGAAATCAGTGCAAATATTCAAATTATTAAACCAAATGGTGGCGGAACTATTACTTGGAATAGTACTCGTCAGCGTGAATGGACAGCAGGCGAAAGTACTTTAACGTGGAATGATGATATGTATTCTATTACTGGTAGTGCTTCTGGTACCAGCGCAACTGGAACAACATTTACTTCTCAAATTACAACTGCTTTAGTAAGAAATATGGCAATTGGTTGCCGTAGACATTTCGTGTCTGGAGTTATTGATCATACACCAGCAGGAAAACCAACTCGTACATTAAACTATGGAAATGGTGCTTGTGATGATTTAGCAACTGTTACTATAAATGGTATCACTTATAATATTGTGTTACACTAATAATTATATAAAATAAATTTATTTAAAAAGAGATTATCCTAATAGGGTAGTCTCTTTTGCTTTGTCACATCGAGTGTAGTCGAGATGTTTAATATATTATAGTAGTTAGTTCACGAATAAGCTCGAACTTACAAACACTGGTATTTATTTTTTTGATAATTCATAACCCTCATCAATAAGTTGTGGTTTATTTTTACTGGCAAATACCGCAAGTTCGTCGCATCTGTTGTTTTCTACATTTGAGGCATGGCCTTTAACCCACATAAATTTAGCATTTACTTTTTGCTGGATAATTAAAAAGCGTTTCCATAAATCAGGATTGGCTTTATCTTTAAATCCCTTTTTTACCCAACCATAAACCCAGCCTAAATTAATGGCATCAACCACGTATTTAGAGTCGGAATATACAATTACGGGCACATCGGTTAGTTTTACAGATTCTAAACCAACAATGGCGGCTAATAATTCCATACGGTTATTGGTAGTTAGTCGGTATCCTTCGCTAATTTCCTTTCGTTGAGTTTTGTATTTCATTACCACTCCAAATCCACCAGGACCTGGATTTCCACTCGCAGCGCCATCTGTATATATCTCAATTTTTGGTATTAACATGTTGTAAATATATCATTTCAAATTATGATTTTTTACAAAAAAACTCCCGCAACTTTTTATTATATTTAAAATCTATATAACAAGTAATTATGGCAAAAAAAGCAACTAAAAAAGATAAAAGCATCTTAACTGATTATTCATTAACGTTTTTAGAAAATTATTTAAATAACCCATCTCCTACTGGCTTCGAATCAAATGGACAAAAAATGTGGTTAAATTATATTGCACCTTATATTGATGAACATTTTGTAGATACTTATGGTACTGTAGTAGGAGTTATTAATCCAACAGCACCATATAAAGTTGTGATTGAAGCGCATGCTGATGAAATATCTTGGTTTGTACATTATATTACTAAAGATGGCTTTGTGTATTTGCGTCGTAATGGCGGCAGCGACCATCAAATTGCACCCTCAAAACGTGTTAATATTCACACTGATAAAGGTATAGTAAAAGCGGTTTTTGGTTGGCCAGCTATACACGTTCGTGATGCAGCAAAAGAAGAAACGCCTAATTTAAAAAACATATTTTTGGATTTAGGATGCAAGAGTGATAAGGAAGTTGAAGAGCTTGGTGTGCATGTAGGTTGTGTAATTACTTACGAAGATGAGTTTATGATATTAAATGATCGTTACTTTGTAGGTAGAGCTTTAGATAATAGAGTAGGAGGTTTTATGATTGCAGAGGTGGCTCGTTTATTAAAAGAAAGCAAAACTAAATTACCTTTTGGTTTATACATCGTAAATGCAGTGCAAGAAGAAGTTGGTTTAAATGGTGCAACGATGATTGCTCATAAAATTAAACCAAATGTTGCTATTGTTACAGATGTTTGCCACGATACACAAACACCCATGATGAATAAAATTGTGAGTGGAGATTTAGCTTGTGGTAAAGGCCCGGTTTTATCTTATGGACCTGCAGTTCAAAATAATTTATTAAAATTAATTATTGACGCGGCTAAAAAAGAAAAAATTGATTTTCAGCGCCAAGCAGCAAGCAGAGTAACAGGTACTGATACAGATGCATTTGCTTATAGTAATGAAGGCGTTGCTTCGGCATTAATATCGTTGCCATTACGTTATATGCACACTACAGTTGAGAGCGTTCATAAAGATGATGTGGAAAATGTGATCAAATTAATTTTAGCGTCTTTAAAACATATTAAAAATAATCACGATTTTAGATATATGAAATAATGGGATAATTAGAAAATGCGATGATTAGATAATTAACACATAAAATTAATATCATTATCAAATTGACTAATTTCTAAATTGACTAATTAAACGAAATGGCATTACTAGGATCTATATTAAAACAAGCGGTTAACTTAGGAAATAAAATACCTAAGCGTACAAATTATGTAGCTCAGCAAACTAAAGTATTAAAAAAATTATTAACCAAAGCCGAACATACAGCTTTTGGCGAACATTATCATTTTACAAAACTGTTACAAGAAAAGAATCCGACCCAACAATTTCAGGCTACAGTTAATATGCACGATTATAGCAGCATATATAAGCAATGGTGGCATCGTGCGCATAAAGGGGAGCCTTATGTTTGCTGGCCAGGGCACATTAAGTATTTCGCATTGAGTTCAGGTACATCCGAAGCCGCAAGTAAATACATACCAGTAACTAAAGAATTATTGCGTGCGTTTAAACGCGGAAGTGTAAAACAATTAATTGCACAAAGTAATTACGATTTGCCGAAAGAACATTTTCAAAAAGGTATGTTAATGCTTGGTGGCAGTACGTTGTTAGATTTTAATGGCAGTCATTATTCAGGCGATTTAAGTGGTATTACAGCTGCTAATATTCCAATTTGGTTTCAACGATTTTATAAACCAGGTAAGCAAATCTCTCAATACAAAGACTGGGAAACAAAATTATCAGAGATTGTAAAAAACGCTAAAGATTGGGATATAGGCGTAATAGTTGGAGTTCCAGCATGGATACAAATTTTAATGGAGCGAGTTATTGATCATTATAAAGTAAAAACAATCCATGATATTTGGCCAAACTTAAGAGCATATGCGCATGCTGGAGTATCTATTGAGCCTTATAGAAATAGTATTAATAAGCTTACAAAATTTCCTTTAATTTTTTCGGATACTTATTTAGCATCCGAAGGATTGATTGCTTATCAAGAACGTCCAAATCCAGATCAAGGAATGCGCATGCTTTTAGATAATGGAATATTTTTTGAATTTGTTCCATTTAACGAAGAGAATTTTAACTCAGATGGGAACTTAAATCCAAATGCAAAAGCATTAACTATTAAAGACGTTGAATTAGGAAAAGATTACGCCTTATTGATGACAACTTGTGCTGGTGCTTGGCGTTATTTAATAGGAGATACTATTCGTTTTACTGATTTAGATAGAGCTGAAATTGTAATTACTGGCCGTACAAAACATTATTTAAGTTTATGTGGCGAGCATTTATCAGTGGAAAACATGAGCAAAGCTATTAAGCTTACAGCTGATGATTTACATATTGAAATAAATGAATTTGCAGTTGCAGGTATACCATACGATACTATGTTTGCGCATCAATGGTATATTGGTTCAAATAAAAATGTTTCGGAAGATGACATTAAACAAAAACTCGATTTTTATTTAATGGAGCTAAATGATGATTACAGAACAGAACGTATTGCCGCACTAAAAGATGTTTTTGTTAAAGTGTTACCTGATGATGCGTTTATAGATTTTATGGCAACTAAAGGAAAACTTGGTTCTGCCCATAAATTTCCACGTGTATTAAAAGGAAAATTATTAGAAGAATGGGAACAATTTATATCAACCTATAATAAATCATTTTGATAGTAAGTTTAATATCACAGGCAGTATTATTAATTATTCTCCTAACCTTTTCGTTCGGACCAGCATTTTTTGCCTTAATTAATACAGGCATTAAGCACGGTTATCGTACCGGTTCGTTTTTAGCAACTGGTGTTGTGTTGAGCGATTTCTTTTTATGTTTATTGGTTTGTGCATTGGTTTATTTTGGTATGGCTAATTTATTACACTCCGAAAAAACACAGACTTTTTTTGCCATTATTGGTGGAGTTATATTAATTGTATTTGGCGCTTTCTTTTTCAAAAAAGAGCCTGCTAAAACTGAAGAAACTATTGATTTGCATAACGTTTTGCCAAATCCTAAGTCAATGATTTTTAAAGGTTTCTTTTTAAATTTATTTAATCCAACAGTTTGGTTATTATGGTTGGCTAATGTAACTGCAACTAGCAAAACGTTAGATTACTCATTCCTTAAAATGATTTTGTTTTTTTGTTTAGTACTATGTATAGTATTATTAATCGAATTATCAAAAGTTAAATTGGCCGAAAAAATTAAAAATTATTTAACTCCTAAAATTATGACTATTATCAATTACATTACTGGTATAGCCCTAATATCGTTTGGTATATTTTTAATTTACAACCACTATTTTAATAAATAATGAGCAACCCCATTTTTAACGATTTACGAGAAAAACTTGTTGAGAGTATTAAAACATTTCCATACGTGTATATGTTTAAATTCATCATTAAAGCAGATAATCATACAATGGCCTTAGTGGAGGCCATATTTGAAAATGATGCTGAGTTTAAGCAAAGTCAATCTTCTAATGGAAATTATATTAGTATAACTGTTAGGCAGGTCGTACTAAGTGTTGATGATATTATTTTTATTTACGAAAGAGCTGCTGAAATAAAAGGCGTGATGTCATTATAATGATGAACAATAAATTATAAATGTTTACACTCGAAAATAATTTTATAAAAATTGCAGTAAAATCATTCGGAGCAGAATTATGTTCCGTTAAATCGAAGCAAACAAACATCGAATATATTTGGCAAGCAGATGACCATATTTGGGCTCGACATGCACCCAATTTATTTCCTGTTGTTGGAAAATTATATAATAACGAATTTATTTACGAAAATAAAACTTATCAATTATCACAACATGGGTTTGCAAGAGATAATGAATTTGTATGTATTGAACAAACAAAGGCTAAATTAGTATTTGATTTTTCGTATAGTGAGAAAACGTTAGTATGTTACCCTTTTCAATTTAATTTTAGAGTAACCTATCAATTAATGGATAATAGTGTTGAAGTAATTTATACAATTTGCAATACAGATACTAAAGAATTATATTTTTCAGTTGGTGCACATCCTGCTTTTAATTGCCCACTTGAGAGTTCAGAGTGTTTTGAAGATTATGAATTGCAGTTTAATTTAAATAAAAACCCAACTATCAATGCATTAAGTAATGGATTGATTTCAAATTCTACTTGTGAATTATTAGTAGCAAATAATAAATTGCCCATTACTAAAAAATTATTTGAGAATGATGCATTGGTGTTTTTAAATGCTCAGATAAATGAAGTGAGTTTAAATTCTACCAAAAGCAAACACGGCATTAAATTAACATCTGAAAACTGGCCTTATTTTGGTATTTGGAGTAAGCCACAAACTCAAAATTTTGTATGCTTAGAGCCCTGGTATGGCATTGCAGATTTTGAGAATACTAATCAACAACTTAAAACTAAAACTGGTATTATTGAATTAAAATCTGACACAGAATTTAATTGTAATTACTCAATGACATTTTTTTAATTATAAAATTTATTACATTTAACTATGCATAAAGAAATTTTAAAAGCACGCCTTCAGGCATCTATCGATTTAAAAACAAAATTATTATCAGATGATGTTATTTTAAATACAGTTGCAAATATTGTAAACGATATTGTTACTTGTTATAAAAATGATGGTAAGGTTTTATGGGCTGGTAATGGTGGGTCTGCTGCTGATTCTCAACATTTAGCTGCTGAATTAAGTGGTCGTTTTTATTATGATCGTCCGCCATTATTTAGCGAGGCTTTACACGTTAACACAAGTTACACAACTGCTGTGGCTAATGATTATAGCTATGATGTTATTTATAGTCGATTAGTAAAGGCTATGGGCCGTAAAGGCGATGTGTTATTTGGATTGTCTACAAGTGGTAATTCTCAAAATGTATTGCAAGCACTTGAAGTAGCTAATGAAATTGGAATGGTAACGATTGCTTTTACTGGCGAAACTGGCGGAAAGATGAAAGATGTAGCTAAATATTTAATTAATATTCCATCAAAGGATACTCCTCGTATACAAGAATGTCATATGATTATTGGACATACTATTTGCGAGTTAGTTGAAATAGAATTATTCCCTAAACCATAATGCTTACCGAAGCCATTATATTAGCTGGCGGATTTGGCACGCGACTACAATCAGTTGTTAGTGATGTGCCCAAACCAATGGCGCCAGTCAATGAACAACCTTTTTTAAATTATGTATTTTCCTATTTAAAGTACTATGGGATAAAACACGTGGTTTTATCTACTGGGTATTTGGCTGATAAAATTTCTGATTTTTATAAAGATGAATTTTTAGGAATACAAATTTCTTATACGAAGGAGGTTACTCCTTTAGGTACTGGTGGTGGTATTCGCTTAGCTTTAGAAAAATGTAAAACTAAAACAGTGTTAGTTTTAAATGGAGATAGTTTTTTTGATGTAAATTTAAATTCATACTACAATCTACACTGTACCTTTCATTCAAATATATCATTAGCCTTGCGAAAAGTTCAAAATGCAGCGCGTTATGGAACATTGAAATTATCCAACGGACCAACTATAAAAGCTTTTAAGGAAAAAGATGGATTAGATAAAGAAGGCTTAATTAATGGAGGTGTTTATTTAATTACTAGAGAGTTGTTTTTAAGTAAGACAACTTCAGAAATAAATTTTTCTATCGAAAAAGATTTCTTCGAAACACGCATCAACGAAATTAATTTATTAGGATTTGAATATCAGGGTTATTTCATCGATATTGGAATTCCTGAAGATTATACAAAAGCACAATATGATTTTAAAGAATTTAAATATAGATAAATCGTGGACTCTATTTTTAGATAGAGACGGCGTAATTAATAAAAAATTAGAGGATGATTATGTAAAACATACCATCGAATTCGAATTTATTGACGGTGTATTTGAGGCACTTAAAACGTTAGACGCTATTTTTGGAACCATTGTAATTGTTACTAATCAGCAATGTGTAGGTAAAGGTATTATTCGTACCGAAGATTTAGAATTGATACATAAAAATATGATGTATGAAATTACGTATTTGAAAGGGCGAATAGATAAAATTTATTTCTCTCCCTATTTACATACAATGAATCACCCAACTCGTAAGCCAGGAATTGGCATGGCTTTGCAGGCTAAGCAAGATTTTCCACAAATTGATTTTGCGAAATCTATTATTGTTGGCGATAGTATGAGTGATATGGCATTTGGTCGTAATGCCGAAATGAAAACGGCCTATATTTCTTTAAATGAAAAACACGATGAACGAATTGATTTTAATTTTACATCTTTACTAGAGTTTTCAAAAGCACTATAAATTTTAAATACATTGAAAGTATCCATCATAACCATTACTTATAATAGCGAATTAACCCTTCGTGATACTATAGATTCTGTAGTAGGCCAATCGTATAATAATATTGAATACATTATTGTAGACGGTGGCTCAAAAGATAATACACTTAATATTGTAAAGTCATACGAAGGAAAAATTTCAAAAGTTATTTCCGAGAAAGATCATGGTTTGTATGATGCATTGAATAAAGGTATTAAACTAGCCACTGGCGATGTAATTGGTTTAATACATAGTGATGATTTTTATAATAGTACTAATGTGATACAACATATAGTAGATACATTTCAATCATCTCATTCTGATGCAGTATATGCTGATTTATACTATGTAGATAAAGATGATACTACAAAGATTTTCAGAAAATGGAAATCAGGTGACTATAAATATGGTATGTTTTTAAATGGCTGGATGCCACCGCATCCTACGTTTTTTGCTAAGCGAGAAGTGTATCAAAAATGGGGTGGATTTAATTTACAATTAAAGTCAGCGGCTGACTATGAGCTAATGTTACGCTTTATTCATAAGCATCAAATTTCGTTGGCTTATTTACCTGAGTTTATTATCAAAATGCGCGTAGGTGGTAAAAGCAATGTTACATTAAAAAACAGAATTAGAGCGAATCAGGAAGATAGAAAAGCTTGGGTTATTAATGGGATTAAACCTCGATTTTATACTCTGTACGCTAAACCTTTGCGTAAAATAATACAACTTTTTAAAAAATAAATTACCATGTTAGCTTGTAAATACTCATTGATATTTTTATTGTTTTTTACGATGAGTTGTAAAAAAAACAGAACTTGTGTTTGTACTAGCTCTGCTGGCAGCTACGAAGCAGGCGATATTGAAAAAACAAAATCTCAAGCAAAAAAATACTGTAAAGATTTGTCTGTAGGTGAAACTAACTGCGAATTAAAAAAATAAATTACTTTAATTTTTTTAATTCATCATCCGTAAAATTTTTAACGCTTTTGTCTTTTGAAAATTTAGCAGCATTATAATCGGTTGATTTATTTTTCGGAATGGATAAACTATCCCATTCACTTGTTTTAAGCATTTTTGCATAAAATACAATTTGTCCAACGTGGTAAGAGTAATGGCAGAGCTGTCTATTGATTGCTTCTGTAACTGTTTGTCCTTCGTTACGAATGTATATAATTTGATTTAAATTTTCAGGAGTTAAAGTGTTTAATGCATTAAATAAACGTTGCCAACCGTCATCCCATTTTTTATATAAATCTTCTTTTTTATCTTTCGCACTAAGTGTACTCGATTCATTTATAAATTCATTATCACGATTTCTCCATTCTTTTTCTCCATCGCTTGTCAAAAAATCTGTCCAACGTGAAAGCATATTGCCGTACAAATGTTTTACTATAATGGCAATGCTATTAGTATCATCATTGGCAGCAAAAAACAATTGCTCATCTTGTAACTGATGCATAGCTTTTTCGCCTAACATTTTATAATATAAAAACTGTTTGTTAGCGCTGGTTAAGAAGGATTCTTCTGTTGTCATAGTATGATAATTTTAGTTTAAATTTTGTAATCTACTACTCTGCATCCTTTTGCTATGAGAGAAGTTGGCTTTAAGTATCACTTAGTTTAATTTTTTGTCCCTATTAAATTAGTAATTGTTTGGCTGTATATTATTATTGTAATTTCCATTACAATAAATGAAGTGAATTCAAAAAGATAAAATTTATAAAATGAAACGATGTAATCATAGATTAAAAAAATTGTGAATAAATAAAAAACAGCTTTAATGAACCAACTAATAATTTTTTCGTCTTTGTAAAATCCAAATTTTATTTTGAAATTTTTGTCACCTTCTTTTGTTTTCGTTTTGAGTATAAAAATAATATGAGCAATAACATGAATAATACCAAAACAGATACTTATACTTATCGACCCCATTATTGGAATTGCACCTGTATCACCATTTGGGCCACAACCAAGATAATTATGAACGTAATCCTCATCACCATATAGTTCAAAAGCACTAAGAGTGAAGGCTAAGCAACTTGTCATTGATATAAGAAAACTCATTATGTAATAGTAGACTGGTTTAATTCTCATAATGTTCAAAGTAATACTTTTGTTTAAATAAAAAGCCTCAAGATATCTTGAGGCTTTTCAAATTAATAATTAATCAATTTCATTAATTTTTCTTTAAATCTTTCTTTTGGTAAAAAGTTGATTTCTAAATCCGCATTCATAGGAACAGGTGTATCTAAACTTCCTTCGCGCATTACTGGCGCATCTAAGTATTCAAAACAATATTCCGTTATTAAAGCGCTTAATTCTCCACCAATACCGCCGGTTAAGGTGTCTTCGTGTAAAATAAATGCACGGCCAGTTTTTTTAACCGATGTATAAATAGCATCAACATCTAATGGTGCTAATGTTCTTAAATCAATTAAGTCTGCAGAAATACTTGGATTCGCATTTAATAACTCTAAAGCCCAATGTACACCTAAGCCATAAGTTACAATCGTTACAGCACTTCCTTCTTTTAATAAACGAGCTTTTCCAAATGGAATAGTATAGTATTCATCTAAAATATCTTCATCAATACTGCGATATAATCCTTTGTGTTCAAAAAACATAACTGGATTAGGATCTTCGAAAGAGGCAATTAATAAACCTTTGGCATCACTCGGAAATGCAGGATAAGCAATTTTTAAACCTGGTGTTTTAAAAAACCATGCTTCATTACTTTGGCTATGAAATGGACCCGCAGCAACACCAGCACCTGTTGGCATTCGCACTACAACATCAGCATTTTGTCCCCAACGGTAATGTGATTTAGCAAGGTTATTAATAATTTGTGTCATCCCTTCAGTAACAAAATCGGCAAATTGCATTTCAACCATTGCCTTATGTTTGTTGATTGATAACCCAAAGCCAGTCCCTAAAATGGCAGACTCACATAAAGGTGTATTACGCACACGGCCTTTACCAAACTCTTCCATAAAGCCATCTGTAATTTTAAATACACCACCGTAATCTGCTATATCTTGCCCCATTAATACTAGGTTATCGTGCTTACGCATAGCCAAACGCATACCATCAGAAATGGCATCTATCATACGTTTGTTTGTTTTGTTGCCTTGTTGATTTGATGTATCTGCAATGGTACAAGGCATATACATTTCTGCTAATTCCTTAGCGGTATCAGGTGGTGGTAATGTTTCTGCAAAAGTTTGTTCTAAACCTGCTTCAATATTTTGTTTAATCTCAGCGCGTAATTTTTCTATAATCTCTTCTGTTAAAACCCCTTCGTCTACTAAAAATTTTTCAAACGTATTTACAGGATCTTTTCTTCCCCACACATCAAATAATTCTTTTGGTACATATTTAGTACCTGATGCTTCTTCATGGCCACGCATACGGAAAGTAACACACTCTAATAAAACAGGACGAGGATTTTCTCTCATTGATTCTGCTAAATTTTTAATCGTTTCGTATACTTTTAGTACATTGTTGCCATCTATAGAAACTCCTTCTATTCCATAACCAATGGCTTTGTCAGCAAATGATTTACATTTAAATTGTTCGTTGCTTGGTGTTGATAAACCATAACCATTATTTTCAACTATAAAAATAACTGGTAAATCCCACACGGCAGCAGTATTAATACTTTCGTGAAAATCGCCTTCGCTTGCGCCACCATCACCACTAAATACAACCGTTACTTTTTTCTCGCCACGTAATTTATTGCCTAATGCAATCCCATCAGCTACGCCTAATTGCGGACCTAAATGCGAAATCATCCCAACAATATTATATTCTTGTGTTCCAAAATGAAAGCTTCTATCGCGGCCTTGAGTAAAGCCACTCGGTTTACCTTGAAACTGCGAAAACAGTCTGTTCATTGGTATGCCACGAGTTGTAAACACACCTAAATTACGATGCATTGGTAAAATAAATTCATCCTGATTTAGTGCAGTTGCAACTCCAACCGAAATGGCTTCTTGACCAATACCACTAAACCATTTGGCTATGCGACCTTGGCGAAGTAGCAACAACATTTTTTCCTCAATCATACGAGGAGTTAAAATATTTTTATAGAGTTGTAAAAGCGTATCGTCTTTTTGTTTACGTCTATCAAATTTAACTGGAGTTTCTGCAGTAATCATACTAATATTATTTGTAGCGAAAATACCAATTTTAGGTTATTTTTGAGGTATTATTTATGTTTATTTAAAAAATTAACTATGAAACATTTATTTTTAATAATTGTTGTGTTTGGGGTTACTCTAATTAAAGCTCAGGTAATGTGGCAAGTTAAATCAGAATCTTCGCAAAAATGGTATTTGCAAGATGCCGATGAGTTTAGTGATCCTAGTAAAACCTATCAATTTTGGAAAAATGGCTACCCTTGGGGACCATTTTTAATGAATTTAGACTTGATATACAAAGAAGAAAACGCACTGAATGTGGATGGTAAATTAGTATTGATTACGAAAAAAGAAACTACTATAGCCAGAGTAAATGATTGGGATGTTGATAAAAACTATTTGAAGAAATATAATAAAACTATGGGAGAGAATAATTCATATACATTTGATTATTCTGGAGGAGCTTTAAGTTCATTTAAAAAATTTAAATACGGCTATTTCGAAATGCGATTTAAAGCCAATAAAGAAAATGGCATGTGGCCAGCTTTTTGGTTATTTGGGGGAGAACCAAATGAGGAGATTGATTTTTATGAGGGTAAAGGAGATAAAAATAATTACATACATGTTGATGTGCATTGCCCTAAAGGATGCGATGATTACAAGGGAGGCTTTTTAAATTTGCAAAAAAATTGGGGAGCTTGGATAAAATTAAATCAAGGTTTAGATGAAGGCTGGAATATTATTTCGGGCGAATGGCAAGCTAATTACGTGAAGTTCTTTTTAAATGGACAACCTATAGGTTATTTTGAAGGTGAATTTAAAACAGCGCAAAACTTAATTATTAATTCAGCTGTTGCTAAAAATAATCAGGCATTTAATCCAGGGCCAGATAAAACAACAACTTGGCCTAATGAATTTTATATAGATTACGTAAGAATTTGGAATAAAGAAGATACAAATTATAGTTATCAGAATAATTATAAAATTTTTGAAAACACCGCACAAACTATAGAAAACAGTAATTTATACACAACATCACCAAAAGGAAAGGTTAACTTTGTATATAAGAAAAAAGAATTAAATGCCGAACAAGGTACAATTACGTTGCTTCCTGTTTTTTATAATAAATACAGTTTATCTATTGCTGGAAAAAAGTTAAACTATGTGATTGTTGAAGTTTTTGATAGAGACAACAAGAAAATGGCTGGCTATAAATTAAATAATGTAGAGTACTATATTTTAGATTTAAGTGCACTTGATACTGGTCCGTATGATATACGTGTAACTGTGATGGGGCAAACATTAGTGCACAATGTGCCAGTTATTAATCCAGCACATAATGGGGAACAAAAAAGATAATGCAAGATGTTATAACCATAGCTTTATTAGTTGCAGCCTTAAGTTATTTAGGTTATCGATTGTATAAAACAATCACTAAAAAAAATTGCAAGGATGATGGTTGTGGGTGTAAGTAAACAAAACTTACTTAACCGCCTTTAAACTTAAATCTAAACTTTTTACGTGATGTGTTAGTGCGCCAACACTGATAAAATCCACGCCACATTTAGCGTAATTAGCAATGGTTTTTTCGGTAATGCCACCTGAGCTTTCTACTTCAAATTGCCCGTTAATTAATTGCACGGCTTTTTTTGTATCAGCAATAGTATAATTATCTAGCATTATTCGCTGAAAACCACCTTTATTTAATAATAGTTGAACGTCTTTAATAGTTCGTGTTTCAACTTCGATAGGTAATTTCCTTTTTGTTTTTTTTAGGTAATTATGGGTTGCCTCAAGAGCTTCAATAATACCTCCCGCAAAATCAATATGATTATCTTTTATCATAATCATATCGTATAATCCAAAACGATGATTGGCACCACCACCAATAACAACAGCCCATTTTTCAAAAAAACGAAAATTTGGAGTTGTTTTACGAGTATCAATTACTTTGACGTGTGTGCCTTTGCATAAGCCTTGTAAATAATTTGTTTTAGTAGCAATGGCACTCATACGTTGCATTACATTTAGTACTAAACGTTCAGCAGTCAGTAATTTTTGTGAATTCCCTTCGATGGTAAAAACAATATCGCCTACTTTTACTAATTCTCCGTCTTTAATAAACTGTGAGAATTTAAATTTTGGGTCAATAATTTTTAATATTTGTTTTGCGGCTTCAACACCGGCAATAATCCCATTTTCTTTTACCAGTAATTTTACTTTTCCTTTTTTAGAAGCAGGAATGGTTGCTAAAGCGGAATGGTCGCCATCGCCAACATCTTCCTGCAAGGCAAGTTTTACAAAGTTTTTTAAATCGAAATGTTTTTTGTGTAATGTAATGTAATTAGTCATTGTCGTTCTCTATTCTGAACTGCGAAATTACATTTCCTCTCACTAATATGGAAATTCTATATTTCCCTGTATTAGTATCCAAAATACCAGTAATAAATTGCTGATTTCCGTTTACAATACTTGTGTGATAAGTTTGATAGTTTTTTACTTTATGTTTATCAAAAAAATCTTCTATTAAGGCTTGAGCTTGCGCTTTGCTTAATAAATCTTCTTGATTAAGTACTTTTATTGATAATTTTTCGGCGAAATTTTTTACTAATTCGGTTGTATTTGCCTGCTTTAAAGCTGCCGAAACATCATCATTTATGTCTAACTTCGTAAACGATAAAGTGATAAAACAGATACAAATAAGAATTAAATTTTTCATTGAGCGAATTTCTGCTTTTATTATAACAATTACTATGCCTAAAACTGATTTAACTTTGTAAATATGAAGATTTTACTGATTCAAATAGAAAAAACGACAGAATCTTATTTAAATGAAGGGATAGAAAATTACGTAGCGCGATTAAAAAATTATTGTTCGTTTTCTACCGAAACTATTCTGATGCCTAAAGCCATAAGGCAAAAAGCGTTTGAGGAACAAAAAAAGGCTGAAGCACTTGAAATACAAAAGTATTTAGAAACTTCGGATTATTTAATTTGTTTGGATGAACACGGTAAACAATTTACCTCTATGCAATATGCTGAGTTTCTAAATAAACGAATGGTTGCAGGTACTAAGCGTTTGGTGTTTTTAATTGGTGGACCGTTTGGTATTGATAAATCGATTTTAGATAAAAGTTCGTATGTGATGTCACTGTCAAATATGACATTTTCGCACCAGATGATACGTTTGTTTTTTTGCGAGCAATTGTACAGAGGTTTTAGTATTTTAAAAAACGAAAAATATCACCACGAATAGATAAAAATTTATGATATTTATTAAGGTTTAACGTGTATTTTTATCAAACTTAATTTGAGTAGACAATGACTGTAGCATCACTTTTAAAACGCGCACAACAACTAGATTTTTTATCAATAGAAGAAGGTATTTTTTTGTATGAAAATGCACCCACTTCTGAATTAATGTTTGTTGCCAATGAAATCAAAAATATTAAAAAAAATAATTCAAATAAAGTTACTTGGCAAATAGATAGAAATTTAAATACAACCAATGTGTGTATTGCTAACTGTAAGTTTTGTAATTTTTACCGGATACCTGGTCATGCCGAAGCATATATAACTGATATTGAAACGTACAAAGTAAAAATTGCTGAAACCATTGCTTATGGCGGTGATCAATTATTATTACAAGGAGGTCATCATCCGGATTTAGGATTAAGTTTTTATGTGAATTTATTTAAGGATATTAAAAAATTATTTCCAAAAATTAAATTACACGCATTAGGTCCGCCAGAAATTGCACACATTACTAAACTCGAAAAATCAACCCATACAGAAGTTTTAAAAGCTTTAATAGAATCGGGTATGGATAGTTTGCCTGGAGCGGGAGCGGAAATTTTAAATGATAGAGTTCGTCGTTTAATTAGCAAAGGAAAATGTACAGGTCGTGAATGGTTAGATGTGATGCGTGCTTGCCATCAATTAAATATTACAACATCTGCTACTATGATGTTTGGGCATGTGGAAACGATTTACGAACGATTTGAACATTTAGTTTGGTTACGCGAAGTTCAAGCAGAAAAGCCTGCAGATTCAAAAGGATTTTTAGCTTTTATTCCTTGGCCTTTCCAAGATGATGGCACCTTATTAAAACGTATTAAAGGTATTTCTAATAATGTAAGTTCTGATGAATATATCAGAATGTTGGCTTTAAGTCGTATTATGTTACCTAATATTGAAAACATACAAGCCTCGTGGTTAACGGTTGGTAAGCAAACAGCTCAAATTTGTTTACATGCTGGGGCTAATGATTTTGGTAGTATTATGATTGAAGAAAACGTAGTAAGTGCAGCAGGTGCACCACATCGCTTTACATATAAAACCATACAAGATGCAATTCGCGAAGCTGGATTTGAACCACAATTAAGAGGACAGCAATACAACGAAAGAGAATTGCCGGTTGATATTATTGAACAAGTGATTAATTATTAATACATCGTTATGAATATTGTTATTACAGGTGCTAGCAGAGGTATAGGATTTGAAACGGCGCAATTATTTGCTAATAATAATTGTCAGGTATTTTGTTTAACGCGTAATATTGATACGTTAGAAGGTTTAGAAAATAATAATTTACATCTTATTTCAACAGATCTAACATCCACTGCAAGTATTGATAACGCTGTAAATTTTATTAAAAACAAAGTTAATAGTATTGATGTATTAATCCATAATGCGGGAAGTATCGTAAATAAACCATACGATAAAATTGATTATCAGGAGTTAGAAATTGTATATAAAGTAAATGTGTTTGCTCCCTATTATTTAACGCAACAATTGTTGTTTATGATGGGTAAACGTAGTAAGGCTCACGTTGTAAATATTAGTAGTATGGGCGGTTTTCAGGGAGCGTCTAAGTTTGCCGGCCTTACTGCCTATAGCTCTTCTAAAGCGGCATTGTGTGGTTTAACAGAATGTTTGGCAGAGGAATTAAAAGATAAGAATATTTCAGTGAATTGTTTGGCGTTAGGCGCTGTACAAACCGAAATGCTGGAAGAAGCTTTTCCTGGTTACCAAGCTCCCATTAAGCCAGAAGAGATGGCAAACTACATTTATAATTTCGCTTTAACAGGTCAACAGTTTTTTAATGGTAAAATTTTGCCAGTATCATCTTCTACACCTTAGAACATTAAATGAAGTTTATATTTTTCATACTTTTATTTACTATAGTAAAAATAAGTTTTGCTCAGGATTTAACACAAACTGTTCGTGGCACAATCATCGAGAAACAAACTCAAAGTCCTTTGCCTGGTGCTGTGGTTGTTATTGTTAATTCCAATCCGTTAAAAGTTACTACAGCTGATGAGAATGGAAAATTTAGATTTGATAGTATTCCTTTAGCGCGAATTCAATTAAAATTTTCATTAATAAGTTATAAGGAAAAATCGCAAACCATTGTGCTAACAAGCGGTAAGGAAAGTGTATTAAATATTGAGCTCGAAGAAAATGCCGTACAAGGACAAGAGGTTGTTATAACATCTGAAATTGATAAAACAAAAACGAATAATAAAATGGCGACCGTGAGTTCGCGTGTGTTTAGTACAGAAGAAGCCAGCAGATATGCAGGAAGTAGAGGAGATCCCGCGCGTATGGCGGCAAACTTTGCCGGAGTGAGTGGTGCTAATGATAGTAGAAATGATATTATTATTAGAGGGAATTCACCGTTAGGTATTTTGTGGCGATTAAATGGGTTGGATATTCCTAACCCGAATCACTTTGGTAGTATGGGCTCTTCGGGCGGACCAATTAGTATTTTAAATAATAATACTTTAGATAATTCTGATTTTATGAGCGGCGCTTTTCCGGCAGATTATGGCAATGCAACAGCGGGAGTGTTTGATTTAAAAATGCGAACTGGTAATAATGAAAAGCACGAGTTTTTGGGAATGATTGGTTTTAATGGCTTTGAACTTGGAGCTGAAGGTCCGTTTAGTAAAAAGAAAAAAAACGGCTCTTTTTTAGTGAATTACCGTTACTCAACATTATCTGTATTTAAATATTTAGGATTAGATTTTGGTACTGGTAGCGCTGTTCCGCAATATCAAGATTTGACTTTTAAAATAGATGTACCAACTAAAAAAGCTGGTAAGTTTGTTGTTTGGGGTATTGGTGGTTTAAGTTATGCTGAGTTGTTGCAAAGCCAACAATCAAAGGATAATAATTTATACGGTTATAGTGGACGTAATATGTTGTTTCGTTCAAATGTTGGTGCAGGTGGCGTTTCGCATACTTACTTAATAAATTCTACATCCTATATAAAAACAAATATAGGAGCATCTGGTCAGTACAATTATATTTCATCTGATAGAGTAGATTCGAGTGCACATCCAAATACAATTTGGCCAGAGTATCGTAATACATCTTATACAGTAAGATATTCTGGAAATGTAACGTACAATAAAAAATTTAATTCGCGAAATTTTGTAAATGCTGGTGTATATGCAGATCTATATAACACAACATTTGTAGATAGTATTGATAATAATAACGGAGTAGGGTTTGTTACATTGCGTAATTATAAAGGTAGTACTACTTTATCGCGTTTATTTATTCAATGGAAACATCATTTCAGCGAAAAGCTTTCTTTAAACACTGGCTTTACATACCAATATTTTTTATTAAACAATGCGCAGTCACCTGAACCTCGTTTGGGTTTAAAGTACGAAATCAATAAAAAACAATCCTTAAGCTTTGGTGCAGGTTTGCATAGTCAGTTGCAACCTTTGTATGTATACTTTGCAACAGCTAATTTGGGTAATGGTAAAGTGCAAGAAACCAATCGTAATTTGGATTTTACAAAAGCAGCGCATGCTGTAATTGCGTACGATGTCAATTTATTTAATAGTGTACGTATTAAAACAGAAGTATATTATCAGTATTTATATCGTGTGCCCGTTAAAACTCGTAAAGATTATTTTAGTACAGTTAATTTAGGAGCTGATTTTAATAGTCCTAATGTGGATAGTTTAATAAACAATGGTACAGGCGATAATTATGGTATTGAATTAACGCTTGAGAAGTTTTACAGTAAGGGATATTATTTTTTAGTCACGGCATCTTTATTCGAAAGTAAATATAAAGGAAGCGATGGAGTATATAGGAACACAGCCTTTAATGGAAACTATGTATTTAATACTTTGGCAGGAAAAGAATTCAAAATAAAAGAAAAACATATTTTAGCTCTTGACGTGAAATTTACTTATGCAGGTGGTAAACGTTATGTTCCAATTGATTTAGCAAAATCTATAGCTCTAAATGATGAAATTAGAAATGCAAGTGTGGCTTATAATCCACAGTATGACCCATACTTTCGTATAGATGTAAAACCATCTTATAAATTAAACACTAAACATTTTACACATGAAATAAGTATTGATATACAAAATGTAACTAAGCATAATAATATTTTTCAGCAGCAATACGATTTAAATACACAAACAATAAAAACAGATTATCAATTAAAGTTCTTTGTGATTCCTCAATACAGATTAACTTTTTAGTTTTAATAAAGCAGACTTTAGTGAAAATTACAATTCGAAAATATTTTTTTTTATTCTTTATTACTTTTCATTTAAGTCAGCTAAGTGCTCAACTTCCTTATTACTACAAGATAACAGAAGAAAATGGATTGCCATCGAGCGAAGTTTATCAAATTATTCAGGATGACTTCGGATACATTTGGGTGGGCTCTGATGCTGGCTTATATAGATATGACGGCGTAAGATTTAAGTTGTTTACTTCTCAAAAACAAAATAGTAAAAGCGTATCAGGAATTAAAATTGATAAGGATAAAACGATTTGGTGTCAAAATTTTTCCGGCCAAATTTTAAAAGTTAGTGGAGATTCTTTGTCTTTAGTCATTGATATTTCAAAAAACATAGCCTCTTATTCTCAATATACTATTGATAAGAATCAACATTTGTGGATTGCTAATAATAAAAGTATAGAGTTGTTTGATTTGAATGGAAATCTAATAAGATCATTTATTAAAGTAGATAACAATAAGGATACTATAAGCTGGCAGGAAATAGAAGTTAATAAAAAGGGCGAAATCTATGTTGCTTCTAATCAGTATGGAATTGGTAAAATTGAAACGAAAGGATCTGCATTTGATGTAACTTTTTTTGACTCGAAAAATAAATCCAATACACGTACATCTATTGAGCCACTTGGAGAACAATTAGTTGCACTTACGGAAATTAATCCAAAAAGAGAATATACTATAATTGAAATTATAGATGGGAATGTTTTTGAAAGAAATAAAGTTTCACCATTTACAAAAGAAGCTTTAATATATAAAATTTATAAAGATAATTTAAATCGTAATTGGCTTTGTGGATCTACGGGTATAGTTAAATTAAGTAAAGATTTTAAATTTGATAATGAAAGCGTATTCTTTTTCACGAACGATAAAATATCTTCTATTTATCAGGATAGGGAAGGTAATTTATGGGTGAGTAGTTTACAAAATGGTATTTATGTAATTCCGAATTATGATTTAAAAATTTATGATCAGTATAGTTCTATTATTACAGATGCGAATATAACAACATTATTAAAAACAAGAAGTAATAAATTATTGGCTGGTTCTTATAATGGTTGTGTATATGAATTGGGTATTAATAATGAATTTAATAAATTGCAATTACAATCGAACGTTTCTTATAGAACAGTAAAAAAAATTCAAGAAAAAGATGGAGGATTATACGTTGCACACGGTCCAATATCTTTTTATAGTGGTAATAAAGAGACTGTGTTTAATGCATTTAATTTTAGGGATTTCTGTTGGATTGTTGATACCATGTTTTTTGTGAGTTCTCATATGTTTGGTTCTTTAACTGATTTTCACAAAACTTCTAGAAGTGATTTTGGAAATAAGCATCAAATTATTTATAACAAAGGGTCTAGAGCTTTAACGCTCAATGAAAAAACAAAAGCTATTTATTTTGCATCTATAGATGGACTTTTTTCTTATAAGAATGGAAAAATAAATGAAATTAAAATACAAGGAAAATCTGTTTTTGTAAATAAACTAATGTTTGTTGATGATGTATTGTGGATTGCGACTGTAAATGATGGACAATATGCTTTAAAAAATGATTTGGTGATAGAGCATTACTATGGTGTCGATTTAATGAATGGTAATGCGATTAAAAGTTTTAAAGTAATTAACGGAAATGTTTTTGTTGTAAATGAGTTGGGTTTATTTAAAGTAAATCGTAAAACTCGTTCACCTGAATTTTATAATTATTTGGATGGTGTTTCAACTAAAGAAATAAACGATATAGAGATTATAGACAGCGCTGTTTACCTAGCCACTAATAAAGGTTTGATTAAATTTCCTGATCGAAGTTTTAAAAATCTAATACGCCCAAATATTAAAATAATTTCCTTAGAAATTAATCATCACTCACAAAACATTAATTCAAAAATGTTGTTAGGTGATTTAGCATATAATCAAAATAATATCATCATCAGTTTTTTGACAGCTTGTTTTAGATCAAGAGGCACATTTAAATATAAATACAGATTATTAGGTATTGATAGTAATTGGGTATATAATTCAGCATTAGATAATCAAGTTCAGTACTCTGCACTACCAAGTGGTAATTTTACGTTTGAGGTAATGGCTGTGAATGAAGATGGCATTGAAAGTTTAAACACAGAGCGCATTGCATTTTGCATACATCCACCATTTTGGCAACGCTGGTGGTTTTATTTATTAATAGTATTAGTTACAGTTTTTATAGCATTTATCATTTCATTAAAAATTATTCAAAATTTCAAGAAGAAATCACTTATAAAAAATGAATTAGTTAATTCAAAATTAACTGCGATCCGGGCTCAAATGAATCCGCATTTTA
>JAYSTR010000200.1:0-7253 GCA_043719555.1 Bacteroidota bacterium
TTCGTGGCGTGGTAAAAGCACAGTTTGAATTCGTTTTGCATAGTCAATACTGCTTGTTATATCCTCATTTTTTTCTTCCAAAATATGATTCATTTTCACAATATCAACTGTTTTTTCCTCAATCATTTTTTCAAGAATTAGCTTATCTTGAACAAGTTTTTTTGTTCGGAAAACTATCAGTAAATAAACACCTATTGCTGCCAATAAAATAGCTAATAAAACGAACCACCATTTTTTATAAATGGGTTCATCAATAAAAATTTTCACAGTGATAAGTTTTGATGTTTTAATTCCTTCCCAATTTATTGAGGTAATTTGAAATTCATAATTTCCATCTTTGATTTTATTATAAGTTACTTGGTTTTCTTTCGACGTTTTAAAATCTGATTCTAGTCCTGTTAGTCTGTATTCATATGTTACATCTTTAGGATTTAATAACTCTATGCCAATAAATTTAAAGGTGATATCGTAATGGCTATAAGGCAATTCAATAATTGAGTCAGCTGCGCTATAATATTTATCGTTAATTTTTATAAATAAAATTGAATTAATGGGGGCAAATGATTTGGTGTTTTCTTCAACTAAAGAGTAAATTCCTAAGCCTTGTTGTGTAGCAAAATAAACAATTCTATCATTATAAAATAGGCCATTGCTGGTGTTTTCGTATGCCTTTAAAATTGTTTTATTCGTGTGTTTTTTTATTTTTTGAGTTGTTGTATTAAACTCACTAAATCCATTTTGATGCGAACAAATAAGCACCGATGTTTCTTTCACGTAACATAACCCCATTACAAAATTACTACCAAGCCCATCATTTACGGTAAATTGAGTAAAGTTACCATTGCGGTATCGATAAATACCATCACCATTAGTTGCAATAAAAATATCCCCGTTTCGGGCTTCACAAATGTTTGTTGCATTAAATGATTTAAAATTCGGAAGATCTTTAAATAATGTAATCGAGTCTTTTTCTAAAACACCTGGCGATGATTTTGGCGCTACAAACCAAAGGCGACCTTTACTATCAGAGTAGGTATTTAATATGTTATTATGTGGTAATCCTTCCAGAGTCGTTAACTTAACCATTTTCTTGGTGGTTAATTTGTAAATGTAAAGCCCATCAATCGTTGAAATATAAAAGGTTGAATCGGCCGATTTGTTAATATGATTAATTGTTTTGGGAGCGTTGTTAATTTTATTTAGTTTAAAAAAATCAATAAATGTATTTTTAATAATATTAAAAATAAACAAGCCGTTGTTTTCTGTGCCAATTAAATAGTCGTTATTATTAAATTTTTGGATGGTATTTACATTGTTATCGATAAAATGATTTTTTGCGTTAAATGTTATTATAGAATCTTGTTTGTTTTCTTGTATAATTTGAAATCCATTATCTAAACCAACAAAAATTTGTTGATTATTAACGTGCACGCATTTAACTCGATCGGATTGAAGACCGGAGGCTTTATTTAAAATTCTAAAATGATCGTTGGCGTATTTATACAATCCACCTCCGTATGTTCCTATCCAAATTATTTCATTAAAATCTTTATAAATACAATTAACAAACAAATTTTCTAAACCGTTTTTTTCGGAGATATTTTCTATATTAGTTATACTGTAGTTTGTTTTATTTAATTTGCAATTATATAAACCTTGGCCCCATGTTGCAATAAGTAGTTTGTTATTTTCATGAAAAAGAATTGATTTTATACTGTGATTATTACTAAGAAGTATTTTATTAATTTGAATTAACTCATCTTTATTTTTTTCATAAATAATAAGTTCCCCATTATCGGTACCTATAATAAAACGTGTTTTGTCGATCGCACTTAGAGCACTTACGTAAATTCCGCTTGTTTCCTCAATTAGTAGTGCTTTTTTTGATTGATTGATGAAATATAGGCCATTGTCTGTAGCTATATAAACATTTTTTGAAAATGAAATTATTTTATTTATGAAGGATGCGCCTTCTAAATTTATGATGGTTAGTTTTTCATCCGATAAGATACCTACCTTGCCATCTCTTGTTCCGAAATACAGTTCTGTGCCAATATTAGCCATTGTTGTAATTGGGCTTTCAATTGATTTTGTTGATTTTACTGAATTAAAGTAAGTGTCATTTTTTTTAGATATTCCTTTTTCAAAATGACCTATAAAGATTTCGCCTTTATTGTTTGAGATTACACTTGAAATTAGGTTGCTTCCAAGACCATTTAATGTATCATAGTTTTTAAAATTTTGACCATCGTAAATTGATAGGCCTTCGCCAGTTCCAATTATTAAAAAACCTTTTTGATCTTGTGCAATATCATAAATGTAGGCTGATGGAAGACCGTCATCCGAGGTGAGTTTATTTAAATTATAAATTTGCCCATATGAATTCCTTGCCATAAGAAGGCCTAAAAAAAATAAAAATATGTGTTTGTTTTTTCGCAAAGTTTACTGTGTTTTACTGATGTCTATTTTATACTTGTACTTTGGTACACCACCGATTGGTACCGAAAAGAATGGAATGGCTTCATTAAACTGATTGAGTATATATAGCACCATATTATTGTTTTTTACCTCTTTCTTTTTTATAAATTGAACATCCATCGATGTTTTTAGTTCTTCATTCACTATTTTTAATTCGTTAGTACTCCATACTCCTTCTGATTTTGAATTAGAAATTTCACCTTTTTTTGCAACTGTTACAGTTCTAATTAATCCCTCATCATCATAATCAAATATGTTTATCTTTATTTTTATCAAATTTGAAGGTAAAAATGGGTATACATGACTTATAGAACCATTCTTATCAGATAACCGAACTGAATATTCGTAATAGAATGAATTACCGCCTTCAACAGGAATATTTGTTTCGGCGGTTTTCGAAAAAAATAGTTTGTATAAATTCCCATCATCCCCATCTAAGCCATCTACAACTAGTTTAAAAACATAACCGCCCAATTCAGGTTGTAATTCCCCTTCTGATGGATTAAAAGGACCAAATGTATACCATGCATTATCGAAGGATTTATCTGATGAAAATATTTTAGTTGCTAACATAGTGCCGCTTTTATATTCTCCACTCGGATTGATATCTTTGGCATCCTTGTTTGAATGAGCCCCCTTACCACCATATACTGAAAACTTTGTTTTAGAGTTAAACCCGTCTCGATTTTCATCAAGTTGGTCGCCATTGTCAGGATCAAAAACGTTAATAAATACTGGGTTTTTATTCTCCACTGGTACAACAAAAAAGATAGTTTGCGAAAAATCATCATCTCCCCATTTCTTATCTGCATTTTTTGAAAAGGTCATCAAAAATGGAAATTTTTCATCATTTGATGGCACTGCCTGCGAAAAAAGACAAGTAGTAATAGATAAAAAAGAAATAATAATATAATATTTTAAAAGTTTCATTATTGCGATTTTTTATACTTAGGGTTTTTAATTTCGTGATTATAGTTCGTGTGCAATTTCATTATAGTAATATGTTTGTAAACACCTTTGTAGGTTTTTTTTCCTTCGAGCTTGCCAAAAGCAAGTAATTTAATTATATGCGTGCCTTCTGTTTTAAAACTATATTTTAATGTTGGGCCTTCGTAAAATGAGCCATCTCCAGTATCCCAAAAATATTTTTCGATTTCAAAATTTTCGATATTAGAATACGATGATTCGAATATATTAACTGAATCTGTGGCAAGCGTATCAAAGGACGAAATGTACATTTGTCGCTCATTTTTTAAATCAAATTCGTATTCTAATTCTGTATAAAAATCTTTTTCACTTTCTTTTTGTATTGCATTTAGTTTTATGGTATATATACCTTCGCCTTGGGTTAAGCAATGTTTCACTGTCAATCCTCTTGCTTTTGATCCATCGCCAAAATCCCATTCATAGGTCATATTTAAAGTGTCTCTGTTGTCATAATCAGTTTTTTCTTTAAATTCATAACAATAGGTGTTATATATTATTGGTTTACATATGTCAAAGTTTGGTTTAATAATACGGGCGAAATAAAATATATCATCTGTACCAAGTTTATTGGATGAAAAATAACCTTTAGATTCGTCTTCCATAAACAGGGCAAAGTCATCTTCAGTTGAATTTAAATGCGTTAAAGGTATTACGGTGTCATTATAATAGACATATAAATCTAATTTGCCTTTACCTTTATCATTGTTAGAGCTATAATAGAGTTTTCCATTAAAAAAATGCGGGAAACATTCGTCTGCACTTGTATTTATTAAGTTATTTAATTTTTCAGGACGCGACCAACTAGAACCTTTTTTAGCACAAGTATAAAGATCAGCGCCTGTTTTACCGTTTTTCACGATGCCAGTAAAATAAATTAAAGTATCTCCAATAACATGCTGTTGAACTATTGAAATGGTATCGAAATCTAGTTCAAATTGTAATTGAGTAGCATTTTCATTAAAATTGGCAGGCATAAATAGAACTTTATTTGAAATATTTGAAGAACCGTTTTTTGAAGCACCATTTGAAATATAATAGTAACCATTGTTATTGCAGATTGATAAGGATGTTTCGTTTAGCTTTGTGTTAATGTTTTTTAAAGATGTTTCGTTTTTAAAAGTAATCGAATCTATTTTATCCGCACTCCATAAATTAGTTGTATTTCCTCCCTCTTGATCCCAATTAAGTACAGCAATATTTAGTAATTTGTCGGAGGTATAATAAAGTTTATTTTGATAAAGGAAGGGCGAATACTCTGAATTTTTACCACTAATAGTAATTCGCTTAATTACCGTTGTGTCTTTTTTCTCAATAGCAAACTGACCAAAAATTATATTTTCGGTAAATACGATAAGTAAAAGTATTTTAAATAATTTAAAAGTTAAGCGCACGTGGATTTTTAAATTTATGTTTTTTTCCAAATAAATATCTTAATGAAATTTCATGCGATCCATTTTGAGATTTACTTATAATTGTTGTTGAATGATCGTAGGCGTAAGCGATTTTAAATTGTTCATTATAAATAATTTCGAGTAGGAGTATAATGGCATTTTTATGCCGATAGGAAAAACCAATGCCGTATTTACTATTAAGATAATAAGAAATATTATAGTCGTTTGTAATATTTGTAGCATTTACTTTTCTTATCATTATGGAAGGTTTAATTAAATCTGTATTTCGAACTTTAATTAAGTATCCAGCACTTAAATATATTGGCGTATTACCAAATTTAAGGTTATTGTATGAGTACAAATAAGGAATTGAGATTCCAGCATAATAATTTTTATGATGTGCATATATTCCAAATCCACTAATAAAAGATAATTGTGTTGCCTGATTATTCGATACAACTTCATCGCTTTCGGAAACTTTTTTTAGTTTATTTAAATTATAATTTAAAATTTGAAAACCAGCTTGCAGTCCAAATGATAGTTTTATTTTTTTGAATTTTATTCTATAAGCATAGGAGCCAATAATGTTTTGATTTTTTGTTTGTCCAATTTCCTCATTCTGAAATAATAAACCGAAATTTAAGCTTGGGCGTCTAAACATCGACGTAACACCAATATAATTAGTTAATGGGCTTCCGTTAAAACCTGCCCATTGTTTTCTTGAATAAAGATTGAGGTCTAATGCTTCATCTTTGCCAGTAGCTGCTGGATTAATACTAGATGCATTTAATAAATAATTACTGTAAATGTTTTGATGCTGTCCATATTTTTTTAAACTGAGTGTTATAAAACACAACAATAGAAATAGTTTTATGTTAAAGCGGTACGGCATTATTTTCTTTTAATAGTGAAATATTTTTTATAAGTTTTATCTCCAGGTATATCCAAAATAATAAAGTAAGTATCTTCAACTAATTCTTTACCATTGTTGTTTAACCCATTAAATTCATTACGATAATTTGAATTTTCATAAACAATATTTCCCCAACGGTCAAATATAGTGGCAGAAACAAAAGATTGATTGTTAATTGTATTAATATAAAAATAATCATTAACACCATCATTATTTGGTGTTATTAGTTCAGGGATGAAGATTCCATTTTTGTTTAATTTTATAGTATCAGACGAATTTGGACAAACGCCATTTGTAATAGTCCATATTAATAAATGTTCACCGTCTTTGATATAATAAGCATTAGTATTATTTATCGCATTATTTTCAAATAAACAATCACCCGACAACAAACTCCAATTTCCAATTCCAATCGTTGGATATGTAGCATTTAATTGAATAACATTTTCATCTGTTATAATATCATTTCCAGCATTTGCAATTGATGGTAACTCATCGCGTTGTATTGTTACAAATGCAGCTGTAGGTTGACAACCTAAATTTATAATTTCCCATTTAAATACATTGGATCCAATTCCTAGATTTGTTATTATCGCATTAGCATTTGCAGGATTTGTAATGGTTCCATTTCCCGAGTATAGACTCCATGTTCCAGTTCCTACAGTTGGTGTGTTTGCTGTTAAGCTTGTTGTGCTTGTACATATTGTTTGATCTAAACCAGCTGAAGCATTATCAGGAGGAAGACTCACCATAATTGTTACTGTATCTTTAGAACTAAGGCAAGTACCATTGCTAATTGTCCATTCATATTGGTTCGTTCCGTTGTTTGTAAAATTAATGGTTGCTAATGGATCTGAAGCATTACTTACTGCTGGTGATGCTCCAATGCTTGACCATGTTCCAGTTCCTACAGTTGGTGTGTTTGCCGCTAAAGTTGTTGTGCTTGCACAAATCGTTTGATTTGAACCAGCTAACGCGTTATCAGGAGGAAGGCTGACCATAATTGTTACCGTATCTTTTGAACTAACACAGGTGCCATTACTAATCATCCATTCATATTGATAGGTTCCATTACTTGTAAAATTAATGGTTGCTAATGGATCTAAAGCATTACTTACAGCTGGTGATAACCCTATACTTGACCACGTTCCAGTTCCTACAGTTGGTGTGTTTGCTGCTAAAGTTGTTGTACTTGCGCAAATCGTTTGATCTAAACCAGCTGACGCATTATCTGGTGGCAAGCTCACTATAATTGTTACCGTATCTTTAGAACTAACACAGGTGCCATTGCTAATCGTCCATTCATATTGATAGGTTCCATTACTTGTAAAATTAATGGTTGCTAATGGATCTAAAGCATTACTTACAGCTGGTGATGCTCCAATGCTTGACCATGTTCCAGTTCCTACCGTTGGTGTGTTTGCCGCTAAAGTTGTTGTGCTTGCACATATTGTTTGATCTGAACCAGCTAAAGCATTGTCAGG
>JAYSTR010000003.1:0-16029 GCA_043719555.1 Bacteroidota bacterium
ATAAATATAAATGCAATAAACATAGACAATGGCACAGAGAGCGCTACAAACAAGGCATTGGTAACACCCATAAAAAACATTAAAATAAGCGTCACCAAAATAAAGCCAATAATAATGGTGTTAATTAAATCGTGTAAGGTTAGTTTTGTTTTATCTGATTGATCGGCAGTTATTTTAATATCAATATTTTTAGGGAACTCTGTTTTCTTAAGCTCTTCAATGTTTTCTTTTATTTTATCAGATGCAGTAATTAAATTTTCGCCAGCACGTTTAATTACATTTAATGTAATTACATTTTTACCAGATAGGCGAGCATAGCTTTCTGTTTCACGCACAGTATCCAATACTTGTGCAAAATCTTTTAAATATAACTTTGCTCCTGCTTGCGAGGTAATCACTAAATTTTTTATTTCATCAATAGTTTTAAATTCATTCTTAATACTAATAGTTCGCTTAGTGCCATCCATCGGAACTTGTCCGCCGCTAATGGTAACATTTTCCATACCAATGGTGCGTTCTAAATCGCCCATAGTTAATTGCATGGCTTGCATTTTATACATATCCAAGTTAACTTGAATTTCGCGGTTAGGTGCGCCAACCATTTTTACTTCAGTTATTTCTTTTAACCCTTCAATTCTATCTTTTAAGGCATCGGCATATTCTTTTAGTTTTTGTAAATCCATATCACCTGCAATATTGATGTACATAATTGGCATTTCCGAAAAAGCTAATTCTTTTACAAACGGCGCACGTGTTAAGCCTTGTGGCAAATCCGATTTTGCTTCGTCAACTTTATCCTTTACAGCTTGACGTGCTTTATCAATTGCAACACTCGTGTTAAATTCAACCGTAATAATAGATACATCTTGCATCGAATTACTCGTTAATTTTTTAACACCAGGTATAGATTTTAATTTTTTCTCTAACGGTTTGGTTATTGTGTTTTCAATATTACTTGGTGAGTTACCGGCATAAACCGTACTAATAAAAAATTTAGGAATTACAATATCCGGAAAACTTTCTTTAGGTAATTTATTGTACGATGATATACCCCATAACGAAATAATGATGGTAACGATATATATAGCCGTTTTGTTATCAATGGCCCAACTACTGGGTTTAAATTGTTTGAAATCCATTTTTATAATTATTGAATTTGTAAATTTTTGTTTGAGTGGTTTTTTGTGATAAATCAGTTTTAATTATTTCGCTAATTGAATAGCATCACCATCATTTAATCCATCATAACCCGATGTTATTAATAAATCATTTTCTGTTAATCCTTCTTTAATTTCTACAGTGCCGTTATACTCTTTGCCTAATACAACCGCTTTTTTTGAGGCTTTATTGTTTTCCGCTACTAATACAAATTTATTTCCCTTTAAATCTTTTTGCACATAGTTTAAAGGCATTGAAATTACAGGCTTTAACGAAGTGTAATCATTAATACTAATAATGGCCATTTGATTTGGGAAATATTCTTTTTCAGTGTCTAATAAAATCTCAACGCCAAATGTCCGGTTCAACGTGTTTATTGCGCGTGCTGAGTAACTTACGCGAGAGCTAAGTGTGTCATCCGCATCCGGAAATTTAATTTTAACTTCATCGCCCTTATGTACTTTAGATGCATAGTTTTCTGATAAATCGGCTTTTAATTTTAAACTACTAAAATTAACTACTCTGATTGCTGGCATACCAGGTGCTGTAAGTTGTCCTAATTTAATATCAACGGCATCAATAGTTCCGTTAATTGGCGAAATAATTTTTGTCATACGTACTTGTTCTTGTAACGTAGCCATTTTTTTTTCCATACTTTCTTTTTGCGTTTTAGCTTGAAGAAACTGTACTTCGGTACCAATTTTTTGGTCCCATAAGTTTTTTTGTTTATCGTACAACTGATTTACTAATTCAGTATTGGTTTGTAAATCAGATATAGATTGTTGTAAGGCACGTGCATCAGTTTCAGCTAACACTTGGCCTTTAGTTACAACATCACCCGCTTTTACATTTATTTTTGTAATAGTTCCAGGCATTTCAGATGCTAGAGATACACTCTCTTCGGCATCTACCCTACCCTGCACGTTAATGTATGTTTTAAAGTAAGTTGGTGTAATTGTGTTTGCTTCAACAAGAACAAACTTTTTGGCCGAGTCCCCTTCTAATTTAGAAATTTGAGAAGCTAAATCTGATAGCTGAGTTTTTAATTCGGCTTGCTTTGCTTTTAATGCACTAAGGCTTTCAACTTTTTCGCTACCACAAGATGCTAGTAATAACAAGGCAGAGAAAAATGTAATGTTTTTTGCTTTTTGAATTGTGAATTGTATCATAATGTTTTGTTTAATTTTTTATTTTTTTATTTCTGTATTTAATATTAGTATTTCATTCAAAAAACTAAAAACAAATAACAGTGCTACTTTATTAATGTTCCTGTTGCTTTTAAATAATCTGTTTTATAAATAAGCATATCATAAACCGAATTAAAATAATTTGTTTGCGCTTCTTTTAAAGATGTTTGCGCGTTAATGATTTCTAAATTAGAACCAACACCTTGCTCGTATTTTTTTTGCGACACATCATAAATATGTTGAGCCAATTCCATATTACGTTTTTGTGTTTGTAAGGATAATATGGCGTTGTTATAATTTACAGCTGCCGATGTACCTTCAAGCTCTGTAGCCATTTGTAAATTTTTTAAACTCAACTCACCTTTTTTATAATCAATTTTTGCTTGTTGAATTTTATTATGGCGTTGAAATCCATCAAAAATATTTAAAGATAATGTTGCTCCTATTAAACGTGTTTGATAATAATTATTTATAAATCCCACATATTTCAAATCATTCCCCATGCCATTTGCTGCAAGGTTACCATAAGCTACAAGTGTTGGTAAATAACCAAATTTTAACCGCTTAACATTTATGTCGAATAACTTTTGTTGTGAAGTTAAAAGTTGATATTCTGGGCGTTTTGTAACATCAATTTTTGATGCGTCTATTTCTGTTTTATCACTAATAATTAATGAATCCGTTAACATTAAGTTTTCTTTACCTGCAAATCCCATCTGGAATTTTAATACATTTTCACTTAACAAAATTAGTTGTTCAATCTTTTGTTTTTCGGTAGATAAATTATTGTATGCCACTTCTAAACGTTCAACATCTATCTGTTCTAAAAACCCCTGTTTATTATAGGCTCTTGAATCAGTTAATACTTTGTTAAGCTTAGTCATATTTGCATCTAATAATTTGATACGTTCTTTGTTTACTAATACGCCATAGTATGCTTTTGTAACTGAACTTACTGTTTCAGTTTTAGAACGATTAACACTTATCGTTGATAAATTCACAAATTCTTTTGATGCTTTTACACCAAATAAATAATCAGAACTATATAATAACCATGAGCCAGAAATGCCAGCAGATGTTTGATACTTAGTTCCAAATTGAGCTGCAATTGGCGCATAATTATTTTGATCTAATAATGATGGGTCTGCTGTTGTGGCAAACGGTGTGTTTTTTAAAGCCTCAATAGTTCCAGCATATGCATTAGGTGTAATAAAATTTGGCAGTAATGTTGTTGGTACTGTTAAAAAATTTTTCATATCCAAACTACCTGTAATTTGTGGTAATCCTAAACCTAACATTTCATTTTTTTTATACTTTGCTAACAACACATCATTTTGTGCATTTAAATAGTTGGGACTATTCTTTAGCGAATAATCAATAGCTTGTTGTAAACTAAAAGAATTACTTTTGTCTTGCGCCTTCAATGTAATTATCGAAAACATTGATAAGATTGTGATTTGTAGAATTTGTTTTTTCATTTTAATTTAAAATTAATCTTCTTCCTTTATTTTTTTATAATTATTAATTAGTTTGTGGCCTTTTACTGAACAAATTCCATAAACAAATAAGTCGAGTAGCAATTGGTGTGATTTAGTAAAACTTGTTTTTTCGAACGAAAAATAATTCCCAAACATTAACATGTCAATTTGTGATAATCTGTAACGTGCTGCAAAGTCTTCATCAATCTCTGGGCGGTAATAGCCAAGTTCTTTTCCTCTTTTAATGTTTCTTAAAATATCTTTAAAAGCACATTCTTCTTTAAATTTTTGAAATTGCATAAAAGCTTTTGGGTAAAACTTCTGCAGATCTAAAAAGAAAATAGGATTAATGTTTTGCATCATTTCACTCATCGCAATAGATATTAACATCATTTCATGAATTGGATCTTTTGCTACATTTTCTAAATCATTAAACAAACATTCTTTTTTTTGCATTTCAATTACAACCAATTGATTTACTAAATCATCTTTCTCTTTATAAAATTGGTAAATTGTTTTTTTCGACATACCAAGCTCTTTGGCAATATCATCCATTGTAATGCGCTTAATACCGAATTTAAAAAATAATTCGAGTGCTACTTTTAATATTTTTTCTTGTGGTTCCATTTATAATTCGGATCAAAACTACGGAAACTATTTTTGACTTGCAAGTTTCCGTTAAGGTTTTTATCGTTATTTTCAGCTATTCGACCAAAAAACAAAAAAGCCTTTTGAATTACGTCAAAAGGCTTTTAAAACTATATTAAAAAGGGTTTAAAAATCGAATTTACCGCGGTGATCTTCGATGTTAGCTTTTTCTTTTAAAGCTTCATACAATTCATAATCAACTTTTCCACCATTCATTTGCTCCATTTCCTTTTGTTTGTTTTTAAACTCTTTAGGTAAAGTAGCTTCGTTTACTGATGTGATAGCAGCAACAAATACACCATTTTCACTTTTAATAGGTTTACTTATAGCGCCATTTTTCATAGCGGTAATAGTACCAATTAAAGCATCATCTCTACCTAAAGTAGCTACATTATACGATGCAAAATTAATGTTTTCAGCTTTATCAACTGGTAAGTTCATTTTACTTGCGATATCATCAATTGATTTAGATGCACCTGCTTTTGAAGCAAATTCAGCCATAAACGTTTCCGCTTTTTTATCTCTAATAGCTTTTGCTGTAACTACATCCTTCACATCTTCTAAAGGAGAAATTCCTTTTTCGTTAATTTTAACTAAGTTAGCTACAATAAAACGGTCTTTAAATTCATAAACCTGAGATACTTCCCCTTTTTTAGCTTTGTATACCCAACGCACTAAATCTTTTGCGTTTTCTAAGCCTGGTAAATTTTTATCGTTTTCTTTAACGTTATCAGCAATTCGCTTATTTAATTTCCCTGCGTCAACACCTTGGTTAAAAGCCTCGCCTGTTTGATTTTTACCAGCAAAATCAGATGCTTGCTTGTAGTATTCCTGAGCTGTTTCGCTACTTGGAGCAATTAACTTAGTAATTTGAGCAACAGTATAGGCATTATGACGAGTTTTAGCTACGTTTAATACTTCGATAATATGAAAACCAAATTGAGTTGGTACAACTGTAATATTTCCTACTGTACCTTCTAAACCAGAATTTTTAAATGGATCAACAAAACCTTTATTCTCATCAAACCAACCATAATCTCCACCTTTATCAATTGAGCCCATATCATCAGATATAGTTTTAACTAACGTATCAAATGTTACAGCTTTGGCTTTTAATAAAACTAATAAACTATCTGCCATACGTTTTGCAACTTGTGGTGTACGTTTTTGTTGAGTTTTAGGGCTTTCTAAACCAATTAAAATATGACGAACTTTAGCTGAGTCAGCAATTGATTTAATATCTGTTAATTTATAAACTTTAATAAAAGTACCTTCTACTGTTGGCCCAAATACAGTTCCTTTTGGAGATGTGAAAACAGTTGAATCCTGGATAACCATGTTTTTTTTGCTGTAGTTAGCAATGTTCACTTGTCCTTCTTCACTTTCTTGCGCAATGTAAGATGAATCTTCTTTAGAGGTACGATCTTTAAATTCAGTTGCAATTCGTTGTGCATCTTTCATTAAAGCTTCAAAGTCAGCTTTCGAAGGCATCACATCAAAAGTAATGTATTCAATTTTACGAGTTGTTTCGGATACTTTATAATCATTTTGGTGTTTGCTATAATAATCACTGATATCACTATCAGAAACTTTTACTAATGAATCAGAAACTGAATCGTAACGTTTTAAAACAAAATTTGCATTTGTTTGTTTGTTTTGAGATACAAAACCATCTTTAGCCTCAGCTGAAGTAACATATAATCCTTTTTTAATTAAGTTATTATATTTTTCTGCAGTTCTAACTTCACGAACTTGTTTTTCTAATTGTTTCCAAAAACCTTCTTGGTCAGCATTCATGCTATTAACCCATTGGTTTAATTTAGTAATATCTAAACTTCCATCAGGGCGAGCAAAACCATCATATACTTTACCGGTTTTTTGATCTGTTAATTGTTGCAATACCGATTGATGAGGGTGCACTAACATTAAATCATATAATTCATCATCAGATACAGTTACACCTAATTTATCATACTGCGTTTTCATAACACGGTCGTTAATCATTTGATTCCAAACAGCATCAGCAATTTGCGTTTTCATTTTATCATCAACCGAAGCATTAGGGTTGTTTTTTTGAATTTGTGCTATTTGCTCATTTACTTTTGTGTTAAAAGCTATATAATCAATTTTATCGCCAGCAATTTTACCAATTAAGGTGTCATTACTTTGAAATAAGGCACTTCCGGAGCCTAATAAACTCTCTAAAATAAAGATTACTAAAGCAAGACCAACTATACCAACTAAAAGGGCAGTTTTACTTCTGATTTTTTCTAAGATACTCATGTTACTTACGTTAAATTTAAGGTGTGCAAAGATAAAATTATTGTGCAAATACTAAAACATATTGTCTAAATAATGCTGTTTTTGGACGTTATTTTTGGGCTTGGTTATGTAAATTAACCTTTTCTTGCGTTTTTCGTTGATGTTTTCTCAATAAATACATAATTGAAGCAATTAAAAAGATAAAGGCAAAATACAAAGCGCTATCGTTATCTTTTGTAAATAAAAAATAAATGGCAATACCTGCACAAGCAAGAGCAGTAATAAGCCAAACAATTTCAAGGGTTTTAAATAATTTATTCATAGTAAAAGTTTATTCATTTAATGAAACAGTTCCTGTAATTTCTTTTATTTCGTATTGTGTAAAATCCTGATTGGCAACTAAACCTTTTCCGGTAATAATTTCTTTACCTGTTGTAATTTTCACAAAAGTATCGGAATATATTTTATTAGTGTTTTCATCCCATACTAAATGCTCTGTATTAAGCGTTTCGCCATCTTTATTAACAACAACAACATTTCGCTTTACGTCCATTTTTTTACTGGTTTCGTATTTCACGCCATAATCAGCTTTTAATGTTGTGGAGGGTTTTCCTTGACTATCAAAAAAAGTCACAAACAATCCTTTAGGCAAAATAGTTATTTTTTCTTTCACATCTTTTTCGAAAATTTGCATTTCCTCAGCTTCCAATCGTATTTTAATTTCAGCTGAATCGGAGTACAACATTGTAATACCTTTGCCAGTTTGAGAAGGCATAATGATTTTACGACCTATAGCCCATACCTCATCACGATCTGTTTTACATGATGATAAACAAATACACACAAACCCTATTAAACAATAAATGAAATTATGTTTAAATAAACACATCCTTAATCGTATTTATATTTAATAAACCAACGTTTATTAAAGGTAAAGCCTAACACAAAGCGCCAGTAATCTTCTTTCAATAAGTTATTTGATAAGCTTCCCATTTTACCATACTGCACTGATAAATTTACAACCGCTAAATCATCAAAGCGACCAATGCCAACAGGTAAGCCAAAGCCTGCTGTTAATGCATAACAAGTAAGCGCTGTGTTTTTAATATCTAAATACCCATCGTTATATGAAGCGCCACAACGATACATAATACGTTTATAGTAATTACTCTTACCAAAAGCTAACTTATTTGGCAAATAACTTAACCCAACAGACACGCGTGTAGAATTTTTAAAATTAGCTGTAGGTGTATCAAAATATTTATAGCCACTCCAATTCGTTGTTGCATAATCGGCTAACAATGTTAAGCTTTCTCCTTTTTTTAATGATAAACCAAAGCCTAATTCTAAGGGCAATTTTATTTTACCTGATACATCTTGTGAGTTTAAAATAGTATCGTTATACGCTGTAATTTCATTCCCTAAGCTGTTAAGCGTATAGTTATATAAAACATTGCTTTGCTTTGCGTTGAGTGCCTTTGGCGTATTTGCATAAAAGCCGAAACCAATTTTTAATTTATTTTTAAATTCTACTTTTTTTCCTTTTAGGATAGTATCCTTTCCGTGATATTTCATGGAGTCTATTGTGAAATTAGTTTGTAATCCAAAATTAAAAGCAAAATCTGAAACTTGCACCGAACGATTTCGCTTTACATTAAAGTACGTAGAACCAGGATAAATCACATCTGTTTTTTGATTAATATTTCCGAATAAATAATTTGCCGATGCGCCCAAGGCAAACTCAGAAAGCAGTTGCTTAACTACTTTTACTTTTTTTATTTTCGCATACGCGTGATTTTTCATTAAAGTATCGCGCGATGCAGATCGCATAAACTTATAGTACTGACTTTTAAATGGCTTAATGCCAGTGCCAATAAAAGCTTTATTGATACCGCCATTACCATTAAACTTATAAGTCATGGTGCCGGTTGGAGTATTTTCTTCGGATGTTGCAATATTATACCCAACACTTGTATAAGGCATTATACCAAAAGCCGCACCGCCAAAGTTTTTTAAAGGAAACCCCACTGCTGCATAAGAAAAATTGGATGTTTTTGTTTTAATACTAGTGTTGCTATTACTAATAGTTGAAAACTGTGCTTGTCCACCTAACTCAAAAGTGCTTAAACGAATACCTGATAAACTGGCTGGATTTGCAATATTAATGAAAAATGGGGCAATTGTATCTTGCTGGTGAGCAATGAACGAACCACCCATAGCCGTTGATGGGGCGAAGGTCGTTAAGTTTAAATCGCCCAATCCGTAACGAGAGTATGGACTTGTAGTTAAAATTTGAGACAATGAAATAAAATGTATGCAGCAAAAAATAACTGCGATAATATATTTATTTATGGAGCGTATATGATTATTTATTTTCAAGATTATAATTTAAAATATCGTTAAGTCCTTTTAGTACTAAATTTTGGTTTGCAAAGATGCTATTTTTTAACTGTTTACACAAATACTCACTATCTCCACCAGTAATTACACAAACTAAATCAGGATACTGGTTTTTATATTCATTAATAATTCCGTCAATTTCTGCAATAGTGCCTTTTACAACACCTGAAATTATAGACTGCTGAGTTGTATTGCCAATTAAACTAATAGTTTCTGAATTAAACTCTACAAGTGGTAGCTTACTTGTAAATTGATGCAATGCTTTAAAACGCATTTGTAACCCTGGCGAAATACCACCACCTAAATACTCATTATGGTTATTTGTAAAATTATATTTAATGCATGTTCCGGCATCAATCACTAATACATTACAACTTGGATAAAGAGTAAAAGCGCCAACTGCTGCTGCAATTCTATCAGAGCCCAAAGTTGCAGCTGATTGATAGCAATTTTTAAAGGGAATTGGCGTAGTTGTTTGAAATAATTGCGCGGGTAAAATGGCATTTAGTTTCTCATGAAACTCATTGATATCATCTACTACGGAACCAATAATGGCTCTTTGGCAGGGTGTGATCAACTCTTTAGAAGCTAATAATTCCTCGGTTGTAGCAAAAAAATGTAAATACATTAAGGTATTATCCTTAAAGATGGCTGCTTTAATGCGTGTGTTACCTATGTCTATTACTAAATTCAAGATGATAAATGTAATTAATCCAACTCTTAAAAAAAGATTTATTAAGATTTTTTAATATTTATTTTGCAATACAATTTTTTGTATTAAATTTGCAAACCTTATTATTAGGTAGGGTGCCTTAGCTCAGATGGTAGAGCAATGGACTGAAAATCCATGTGTCCCTGGTTCGATCCCTGGAGGCACCACTAAAGCGGGGATTTCAAATATAAAGTTTGAATCCCCGCTTTTTATTTCCGCTGCATCCTTAGATAATTGCGAGAAGTAGCGGATAAAGAAATTCACTTCCTTGGTTCGACATCTGTTATTTTTCTTATCATAATGAATTCCCTCCGGAAATATCACTCTTTGCATTATCACTCTATCCTTAAAAGTCAGCACATCCCACATTCTGTGCAGGTTTTCAGCCATTTCCAAAGCCACATCTAAGCATTTTTCAAGGTTCGACACTCGTTTTCCGGACTCGTTATACGCATCCTCCATTTTCTTAAGCTCTTCCCGATAAGTGTTTCCATATCTTTGGTAAAGATCAAGCGTAATTTCTTCAATCATGAAGCGTTCTTCGAGCCTTTTTAATTTGTGATTAATCTCCATTATTTGTTCCCTGAATTTTACCTTGTCTTCCTCCCTTTCCCGGTTGATTTTATTGTAGGTGGCTATTACTTGCTTCTTCACAAAACCCTTCGTGTCGGGCATTAATTCCCATTTTAAGTATTCTAAGGCTTGTTTAAAATAACGGTGCAAATCGTTGCCACTTTTATTGTTGCAACATCCCTTGGTATTGCACTTATAATATGGCAAATTTTTAGCCTTTATCAAATATCCTCGCATTGGTTGCCCACAATGCCCACATTTCAAAAATCCCTTCAAAGGAATCGGCTCGTTTTCAAAATGTAAACTGTAGCCGTGTTCATTTTTTTCAACTTCGACGTTTGCTTTCATAAAAAGCTCATGAGAAATTAATGGTTCGTGAATTCCTTTTACAAGTTTACCATCTAAAAGTTTGTGCGACATATACCCGCAATAAAATGGATTTCGGAAATATTCAGAAATTCTTCTTTCATCAACTTCTAATCCGAATAATGCCAGTCGTCTTGAAATATCTGCCGATGAAAGTTTTTCATACGCTTTCCACTCAAATGCTTTTTTAAATATTCTTCCTTTATCATTTAAAACGATTTTATTTTTTCCTTCTTGTCTTACAATCTCATATCCGAATGGAGCTTTGCCACACCATCTTCCTCCATTCATTGCTTCTTTCATTCCGGCTACAGATTTTTCTCTTCTCAGTTGATTATCGTATTCACTAAAAATAAATTGAATGTTCTGTTGCAACTTACCACTAGGAGTTGAAGTATCTGTAGGCTGTGTAACGGCTTGTAAATTTACACCTTGCTTTTTTAATTGCTCTGTAATATAAATTGCGTTACCTCCTGATCTAGAAAATCTATCAACCGAGTAAACAATAATGGTAGAAATATTCTCTCTGCTTCTTTTTACAAAAGAAAGCATGTGGTTAAATTCTTTTCGTTCATCATTCTTTGCACTTTCATACGTGCCACCAAAATATCCCTTTACAAGAAGGTTATTTTTTATGGCGAATTGGTCACACGCTTTTCTTTGGGTTTCTAAACTGAGATTATTATCCGCTTGTTCTTTTGTTGAAACTCTTGTGTAAATAACGCAGTTGTTTGTTCGCTCATCTTTAAAGACTTTCCCTTTGGCGAACTTTCCTAATAATGTTGTTGTATCCGTCATGCTGCAATTTTTATTTCAGTATTATTATTTAAATCAATTATCATTTCATTTTCTTCTTCACAGCAATTTATTTTTCTGTGTGCCTGATAAACCAAGTGGCTAAACGTTTTTAAAAATTCTATGAACTTTAAAATTTGCTCATCACTTAAATTTTCAAACTCAGGACTTTGTTTTAATTCTTCAATCGTCAAATCTTCTTTACGGTTGAATTCGTTGATTCTATCTATCTTCTTCATGGCTTTCTAAATGGAAATTAGGTACTCTTTTGCGAACGTGGTAGCGATTTCGACTATCTTTTTTTGAGGGAAAAAATCAAGGAAACAAACTTGCATGTTCAAAATATAAATGCCATACTCAATGGCAAACTGGGCTATATCATCGGTTTTATTAGATTAAGAGGTTAAACATTTTGCGAAGCAAAACTAAGTTGTATTTACAAACTACTTTCTCGGTTTCGGTGCCAAGTCCCGGTTTATTTCGTTAGTTTTCTTATATAGTTTGAAATGGAGTTCTTGGACTTGTAAAGAACTGTAACGGCACAATGAATTTCACATTTATTTTGTGATCAGGAATCATCTATTCTTTTTAAATATGGGCTTCTATAAAACATAAAACAAAATTATTACGTGCGATTATCATACAGTGACCGTTTGAAAGCTTGTATTGAAAAATTTGGAATGATTTTTAATTTTTTTTAGCGATTTTAAGAAAAATGCAATGCTTCTCATTTTTAAAAAACAAACGAAAAAAGCAGCTTGAAAAATTGATTATCAATAAGTTTCATGAATAAGTAATTTGGGTACTAAAAATTCGTATTTTTCGGTAGATAACTTTGAGTATTTATGTCAGGCAACGAAGCCAAAACAAGAAAAGATATTATTGACAAGCGTCTGCAAGTTGCAGGCTGGAATGTTAATGACTTTACTCAGGTGGTGGAGGAGTTTGATATTTCCGTTCAACTCCGGGAGGGGGTACTGTCCCGGAAAGGGAGCAATTTTTGCTCCCTTTCCTTTTTTTATCCCCTCCAAACTCCCCGTCTCCGTAGGTGATTAACGATATCAAAGAATTTAACTTGGCGGTTCGTACTTTACCTTCCAAAAACATCGCATTTTCCTTCAAGGTCGAACCAACAATTTCGATTTTTCCGTTAATGTTCGCATTATCAAATAGATGTCCTAAATTCTTAATTGCCATCAATCCTTTTTTCAAATAACCCCTGTATTCGACTTCGATTTGGTTGAAGCTTAATTGTTGGCTTAATAGTGCTTCAATTTTTGGCTCAATATTTCGTTTTATTTCCTTGTAATCTGCCATTTCCATATCGCCATCCAACATCATTTGTTGGGCTTTATCTAGCCTTTCCTTATTCTTATCAATCTCAACCTGTAAAGCCTGTTTATTGGCGTTTTTCTCCCCACTCTTGCTCCTAAAAAGCGAGTGAAGCACATAGTCGTATAATTCCTGAACCCCGGCTTTAAATTGAAATTTAGCGATATGTGCGGAGAAGCTATTATTGACTTCGGTAGCCTTCACCCTTTCTTTGCAAGGGTATTTGCAATGGTAGTAATAATGCTTTAGTTTATTACGCCCAGTGGAACCACTACCGCATAACTTCCTGCCACATTGAGGGCAAGTCAAAAAGCCTCGAAGAGGCAATTCATCCTTTACACAAATTTTATAAATGGTCTTGAATCTTCGACCTTCAAGTACCGCTTGAACTTTATCATAAAGCGCCTCGGAAATTAAAGGTTCGTAGTTTCCTTTTATTATTTGCTCTTCTTCATTTTTATATGCAGGAATAACTATCCGACCACAATAGGCTGGATTTCTAAACCAATCATAAAATTGGGTCTTTTTAAAATCGTACCCTTTTTCAACGCACATTTTTCTAACTTCTTCAACTCCGTATCTTCCAGTTGCTAAAGTTTCAAAAGCCCATCTCAAAATGGGTGCAAACTCATTTGGCACGATTGTCTTTTTACCGTTCTCGTCAGTTTTATTATCATAACCTTTCGGTGCGGTTGAAATCCAACGACCTTCCTTTCTTGCTCTCCTCATTCCCACCAAAGTATTTAATGCTCTTCTGTCATTTTCAACTTCAGGTGCAGATAAATAAAAGGCAAGCATAATTTTATTTTCAGGAATGCTCAAATCTAAAGGTTGCTCAACCGCTTGGGGTTCTGTTCCAATTTTTTTGAGGGTGCTTATCATTGCATAGGCATCCGGTGCGTTTCTTGAAAATCGATCCCACTTCGTAAAAATTAAATACTCAGCTCTTAGCTTACGAGTTTTCAATCTCATCAATAGATCATTAAATGCTGGGCGCATAAATGTCTTTGCTGAGTAGTCTTCTTTAACTACTTCGACAAGTTGAATCGAATTCATCTCACAATACTTTCTCAAGTATTCTTCTTGGTGTCGTAATGAATAACCTTTGTCTGCTTGTTCATCAGTTGACACCCTAATGTAAACAATTGCTCTTTTCATTTTTTATGCTGCTTGTTTGTATTCTTCTTGTTGTTCTTTTTCAAACTCCTTTTCTCGAATCCTTTTTCTCATGTAAACTTCGTGTTCAATTTCAGCAAGCATGTATAAATAATCTCTTATTTGTAATACTTCTTCATCGGTATACTTTGAGCCATCAGATTCAAGAACGGATTTGCATTTACTTAAACTTATTTTTTCAACTGGCTTCTCCATTTCACTTCCAACTTAATTGTTCAACTTCTTTCAAACCACAATCACCGCTAGTTGAGGGTACTAACGACAAGTTCGATACACTTTTTCAAACGTGGTAGCGATTCCAACTATCTTTTTTTGAGGGGAAAAAATCAAAGGAATAAACTTGCACGTTCAAAAACTATATGCCATACTGAATGGCAAATAGCACTAAGAATCGTCTATTTTCGGGGGATATGGGGTATAACAAAACACAGGACAAAACTATGCCCGTGAATTAGGATAAGGTCGCTCTATGGAAAAATGTTTGGGGAGTTGTGGATTTATTCTTGAAAGCTTTAAGAAATTTTAAGGAGTTTACCAATCACGCATGCTTCCAGCTTCTAGCGAGTCTAATATCGCTTTCTCTTCCTGATTTAATGATTCAATATTTTCAATTAAGAACATATACTTTTCAATAAAAGCTTTTTCGAATTTTTTCTGAATATCCTTATATTCTTTATCTTCTACATAAATCTTATAGAAACTGTCGTCTACTAAGAATGTTCCGTGATTAAAAATAATTTTATATTCAAGTGGATTTGTAAAAGTTACTTGCTTCCCTCCATAAGAAATGTCTGTAGAAGAAATTCTAAATTCTGCATAATCTAAATGGTCAGAGAATAATTTTGATTTACTTCCACCGGATGGACTAGCTAACTCAAAAGTTCTTTTTATTACTTTTGGCTCGTCATTATCCTCTTGAACCTTCTCTATTTTAGGCTTTAATACTTGTTGTGATTTTTGATTAACCGGATTAAAAACCTTTATAATTGATTTGAAATTTTTATCGGCAATTGATACATTATATTGACTTCTTTCCTTTAGCGACTCGAGAATAGGTGCGAATATCTGAACTCTTTCTTCGTTTGTATATTTTTCCTTTATTGAGTTTTGAAATTCTTCAGAGTTTAAATCAGGAAGTAAAACTTCTTTCTTAAAGTCTTCGAACAATTCCTTTTTAAAGTTTATAAACTTATCTCCATAAAAATCATTGTAATTCATGATTTCTGAATCTGCAACGATGCTTACCCCAAAACTATTCCATTTTAAATCAACGCATAATGGTTTAGTTTCTTGTTTAAAAAGGCTAAGAACAGAATCCCACTCTTTAAAATCTGTCTGTGAAAAATTTCTCTTAAAATTAATTTCAGAAAAGTTCTGATAAGAATTTTGGACATTTTTCAGAAAATCGATAATGTGACTTAAAACTACAGCTTTTGAATACTTTTTTTCTTTTGGTTCAATTCTTAAATTAATTGCTTTTTCTCTTAGCAAACTCAAATAGGTATTTTCTGTAGCTTCTTCAATAGAAGTTTTTATTTCTAAAGCATCTTTACTTTTAGAAAGTAATAGATCTAATTCCTCAATTATTTCAGGAAAGGGATTCCCTGCAAGTGCAAAATGAATCAATCTTTGTGCTTCCTGAAAATTCCCTATATTATATGCTAATGTCGCCGCACTTCTGAATAAAACTGATCTAGTTGGTTCAGAGGTAAGATCCGAAACTAATTCAAAAGCAGCTTCTTTTTCAAACTCAAAAGAAGTTTTAGATAGACTAATAAAGAGTTCCTTATTACCTGCAAGTAACGCATCGTTAGCTTGTCTAGCCAATTCCATTGCTTTTCTATGTATCCCTCTTATATCTTTCATTTTTTAGAAAAGTGAGCCTTTGGAGTTGAAAATTCTACAACAGAAATATATGCAGGCAATTTTAAATTATCAGTTG